>NZ_JRJZ01000039.1:0-137668 GCF_000800875.1 Cetobacterium sp. ZWU0022 | reverse complement strand
TCGAACTCGCGACATTCAGCTTGGAAGGCTGACGCTCTACCAACTGAGCTACTCCCGCAATCACAAAAATATAGTATCATAATATAAGAATAATGTCAACAACTTTTTTTAAAAAAATAAAAAATAAAAAATAAAAAAGTCGAAATAAATCGACTTTTAAAAAATTAAATTTCTTTGATAATAAATTTTGAACATTTATTGTAAACTTCATCACTTACAGTTGCAACAACTAATGTACCTTCTCCCTCATATGATTCACTTTCAATAATAGCGTTTCTATGAAGATAAGCGTTGATAGAACTTTCAGAATAAGGAATTAAAAGTTCTATTTTTTTCATAGTTCTAGGTAGAGCCTCAGTAACCCTATCTAAAAGTAAATCTATATTTACCTCATTTTTTGCACTTATTTCAACAATTTCCATATGAGAGTAAAGTTCTTTTAATTTAGCAATCTGTTCCTCTGTAGCAACATCACATTTATTAAGAGCTAAAATTGTAGGTTTATCAAAAGCTCCAAGTTCAGTTAAAACATTTTCAACTGATTTGATTTGCTGAATCACAGTATCGCTAGAAGCATCAACAAGATGAACTAAAAGATCAGAGAAAATAACTTCTTCAAGAGTTGATTTGAAAGCTTCAACTAAATCATGAGGAAGTTTTCTAACAAAACCAACAGTATCAGTAAGAGCAGTTATTCTTTTATCAGGTAAAATCATAGTTCTTGTAGTAGCGTCAAGAGTAGCAAATAACATATTTTCAGCAAAAACAGCTTCTTTTTTTACTGTGTTATCACTTGGATACATATCTACAAGAAGGTTTCTAAGAGTTGATTTTCCAACGTTTGTATATCCAACAAGAGATACTCTAGGAATACCAGAACTTTCTCTTTTTGTTCTTTGAAGAGCTCTAATTTTTTTAATTTTCTCTAATTCTTGTTTAAGAGCAAAGATTTCATCTTTTATTCTTCTTCTATCAATTTCTAACTTTTTCTCTCCAGGTCCTTTAGTACCGATTCCACCACCAGTTCTAGACATAACACTTCCTAAACCGATAAGTCTGTGGCTTCTATACTTAAGTTGAGCTAACTCTACTTGAATTTTAGCCTCTCTAGTTCTTGCTCTTCTAGCAAAAATTTCAAGAATTAGAATAGTTCTATCAATAACTTTACATCCAGTAACAGCTTCTAAGTTTTTAATTTGAACTCCACTTAACTCTTCATCAAAAATTATAAGATTTGCATTTTTAATCTGTCTTAATAGAGCTAGCTCTTTAACTTTACCACTACCTATGTAGAAAATGTTATCGATTCTTTTAATTTTTTGGAATATTCTTCCAGCAACATTAACTTCACATGCTCTAGCTAATTCTTCAAGTTCGTCTAAACTTTCTTCTGAATCAACACCAACTACAATAGCATATTCACTATCATCCTCAACAACATCACTTTTTCTAAGTTCAGCTTCAATTTCTAAAGCTTTATCTAAATAGTCAATTGAAAGTGTTTTTTCTAAAGAGAGATTTTCAATCTCTTCGTAAGTTAATTCTTGATTTTCAATTTTACAGTAACCAACGTTGATACCTGTAATTTCAGTTTCTCCAACTCCAATAGCTAAGATTGCATCTAACTTTAACTTTAAAAGAGCTGAAATATCGATCATAGAAAGCTTAGAATATCCATTCGGGTGAGTATGTATAACTTTTACTCCACTCAACTTTTTACTAGAAATCTCAAGAATAGGTAGTTCAACACTATTACTATCTCCAATTGCAACTTCTAAAATTTTTCCTTTTCTATCTATTGAAACACTAATTTCACGATTAATAACTCTTGTCATATCTGTAATAAGTGCAACAATTTCAGGGTTAACAAGTTTACCTTTTTCAACTGTCATACTATAAATAGTATCTAATTCAGCTAAAATGGAGTCTCTAACACCCTCAACATTACCTTTTATCATATTTCACATCCTTAACCCTTAATATAATTAAGATTTTTTATCTTAATTATATTACATATATAAGAAAAATACAAATTTTCTAACATATATACAAAAAAAGTTTGCAAATCCGGATAAAATGTAGTATTAATTATATAGTTAGTTCTTTTAATAAACAAATTTTAGCGCTGGGAGGAAAAAATGAAAAAAATTGGTCTTTTACCAAAATTAATTTTTGCGATTATAATCGGTATTGGTGTGGGTATGCTAGGAATGGAGATGCCTGTAAGAGTATTAGCAACGTTTAACGGTATTTTTGGAAACTTTTTAAAGTTCTCAATACCACTTATTATAATAGGGTTTGTTGCACCGGGAATTGGGGAACTTGGAACTGGAGCAGGAAAACTATTGGGAATTACAACGGCAATAGCTTATATTTCGACAGTATTATCAGGGTCGTTTACATACTTTGTAAACTCGGCAGTGTTTAAGATGATATTAAAAACAGGATCTATGATTTCAACTGCTGATAATCCAGAGCACTCATTACTATCTGGTTATTTAACAATAAATATGCCTCCAATAATGGATGTTATGACAGCACTATTAACTGCGTTTATTTTAGGAATAGGAATAGCGATAGCAAAAGGTCATGCAATTAAAGATGTAATGAATGAATTCCAAAAGATAGTAGAAGGAATTATAAGAAATATAATTATTCCATTCTTACCATTACATATAGCAGGAATTTTTGCAAATATGACTTATGCAGGTCAAGTTGTAACAATTTTATCTGTATTCTCAAAAGTATTTGCTGTAATAATTTTACTTCATATTACAGTTTTATTGATAATGTATTTTATAGCTGGTGGATTATCAGGAGCAAATCCAATAGTTTTAATAAAAAATATGTTACCTGCATATTTTACAGCCATAGGAACACAATCTTCAGCTGCAACTATACCAGTGACTTTAAATCAAACTAAAGAAAATGGTGTAAACCCAGGAATTGCGGAGTTTGTAGTACCTTTATGCGCAACAATTCATTTATCAGGAAGTACAATAACTTTAGTAAGTTGTGCGATGGCAATAATGATGTTAAATGGAATGACAGTAACATTTGGAACAATGCTAGGATTTATATTGATGTTAGGTGTGACAATGGTTGCAGCACCAGGAGTTCCAGGTGGAGCAGTAATGGCTGCCTTAGGAATAATAGAGACAATGTTAGGATTCCCTCCGACATTAACATCTATAATGATTGCATTATACTTAGCTCAAGATAGCTTTGGAACTGCATGTAATGTAACAGGAGATGGAGCAATTGCGATTGTTGTAAATAAAATTGCAGGATTTAAACTTGAGAAAAAATAAATCTAAATTACTTTTTTGTTTTAAAGAAACTAACTAAATAAAGGATTGAAAGGGGGTATGAAAATAAAATACCCCTTTTTTTAATACTAAAAATAAAGTTTAATGTTAAAAATGTGTAAAAATTAAGTTAAATTTGGGTTTTTTATTTTACAATTTTTAAAATACGTGATAGAATTTAGCTAATTGACTATTTAATCAAAAAAAAATTAAAATAAAAAATAGAATTTAGGAGGAAAAATGTACTTAGATATCTTTTTTAAGGTTCTAGGAGGACTGGGTCTATTCTTATATGGAATGGAGAACATGTCTAAAGGAATGCAAAAAATGGCAGGAGAAAGATTGAAAAAAATCTTAGCTATGCTTACAACAAATCGTTTTATGGCCATCGGAATGGGAGTGTTTGTAACAGCATTAGTTCAATCATCATCTGTAAGTACTGTAATGACAATAGGATTTGTAAACGCTTCATTATTAACACTAAAGCAAGCTTTAGGGGTTATATTAGGAGCTAACATTGGAACAACAATAACAGGATGGATACTGGTTCTAAAAATAGGAAAGTATGGACTTCCAATGGCTGGAGCAGCAGCTATATCAACGATGTTCTTCACTAGTGAAAAAGCTAGAACAAGAGCTATGGCAATAATGGGACTAGGATTAATATTCTTCGGATTAGAATTAATGAGTGATGGATTAAAACCATTAAGATCATTACCTGAATTCGTAGCTTTATTCCATGCATTTACAGCAGATACTTACTTTGGTGTTTTAAAAGCAGCTGCAGTAGGGGCTCTTTTAACAGCGGTAGTTCAATCATCATCAGCTACACTAGGAATTACGATAACTTTAGCTGTTCAAGGGTTAATTGATTATCCAACAGCAGTAGCATTAGTTTTAGGAGAGAATGTAGGAACTACAATAACTGCACTGTTAGCTTCATTAAACGCAACAGCGAATGCAAAAAGAGCAGCGTATGCTCATACGATAATAAATATAGCTGGAGTAGTTTGGGCCACAACAATCTTTAGACCATATTTGATGTTCTTAGAGAACTTATTAGATCCAGCGAATAACTTAACAGCAGCAATTGCAACCGCTCACACAATGTTTAACGTGTTGAATGTAGTTATGTTTATTCCGTTTACAGGATATTTAGCTGATTTCTTATGTAAAGTTGTAAAATCAGATTCACCAGTAGCTAAAGAGAGAGTAACTCATTTAGACATATTAATGGCGGATACTCCATCAGTAGTAGTTGAGCAAACTCAAAAAGAGATTTTAGCTATGGGAACTCAAATAAAAGAGATTTTTGCAGACTTAGATAGCGTGTTTTCTGGAAAAGAGAAGATTGATACTCAAGTTGGAAAAATTGAAAAGTTAGAGGATACTTTAGATTTATTCCAAAAAGAGATTTCAGATGTAAACTTCCATATTTTAAATGGAACATTAGATTGTGCTAATACAGAGGATACGAGAGAAAACTTACAAACTTGTGATGAGTATGAAACGATAAGTGACTACTTATTAAGAATTGCAAAGACATTAAAGAAGATGCAAGATAATGGAATTGAGTTAAACGAGTATAAGAGAGCAACTTTAAATCAATTACATAATAATGTTGAAGACCTATTTAATGATATCAATAGAGCTTATGAACTAAGAGATAAGGATCTATTTATAGGTGCTATTAAAAAGTGTAACTACATTAAAGATGAATATAAGAGAGCAAGAGCAGAGCACTTAGAGCATGTTTCTGAAAATGTAATGCCAGCAATGTTAAGTACAGGATATATGGATATCTTAAATAACTATAGAAGAATAAAAGATCATTTATACAATATAGTTGAAGTTTTTGCAAAAATAAACTAATATAAAAAGAGAGGAGAGATCCTCTCTTTATTATTTTTAAGAGGAGAAAAATATGAAAACTTACTATTTTGACAATTCAGCTACAAGTTCCCCAAAACCTGAAGCAGTTTATAGTTCAGTTGGAATTGCAGTAAGAGAGTATAGTGCTAATCCAGGAAGAGCAGGTCATAGAAAGGCTTTAGAAGTAGCCAGAAAAATATATGAGGTCAGAGAGAAAATTGCCAATTTTTTTGGAGTTAGAAATAGTTTGAATGTTGCGTTTACAGCTAATGCGACAGAATCACTAAATTTTGCTATAAAAGGAGCAATTCCAGAAGGAGCACATGTAGTAACAACAAACTTTGAACATAATTCAGTACTTAGACCGTTGTATTATATGAGAGATGAAAAAGATATAAAACTTACATTTATAAATACATATTTAGATTTAGAAAAAGCCATAACACCAGAAACGAAAGCAGTTGTTATGAACCATATATCTAATGTAAATGGAACAATTCAAAAGATAAAAGAAGTAGGAGATATTTGTAAAAAAAATGGAATACTTTTTATACTTGATGCATCTCAAAGTGCAGGATATATCGATATAAATATGGAAAGAGATAATATAGATATTCTGTGTTTAACAGGTCATAAATCACTTTTTGGAATTCAAGGAATAGGAGTGATTGCGCTGAGAGAAGGTATTAAAATTGAACCTATTCTAGAGGGAGGAACAGGAAGTTTTTCAAAGCTTCAGAGACAACCTAAAGAGATGCCAGAGATGTTAGAGGCCGGAACTCTCAATACTCCTGGAATTATAAGTTTAGGAGCAGGAGTAGATTTTATACAAGAGATAGGTATAGAAAATATAAAAAAACATGAAGATGGATTAGTTCTTAAATTTTTAGAAGGTTTAGAGCGATTAGAGAAAGTTAAAGTTTATAAAAGTTTTACAGAGAATCAAGCCCCGGTTATAAGTATAAATATGGATGGGGTTGATTCTGGAGATCTTTCAAGTATATTAGATGAGGAGTTTGGAATATTGGTAAGACCTGGATATCATTGTGCACCATTAGCTCATGAAGCTATTGGAACTTATGAAACAGGAACAGTTCGTTTTTCATTTGGTTTTTTTAATACAGAGGATGAGGTCGATTATCTACTTCAAACATTAAAAAATATTGCTTTACAAATTTAAAATCGTATGTTATACTTTTCAAAGTGTAAAAAAAACGAGGAGGATAAAAAGTGAAGAAATCGTTAAGTATTTTTGGATTTAAGCAAGAAGAAAAAAAGAAAAAAGCGCTATTTTCATTATTTTTATCTTTTGATTTTAATATTAATATATGGAATAGAAGTTACATTAATTTGTAATTTCTATTCCTTTTTTTTTAATCAAATTTTCTAAGGAGGAAAAATGAGAGATTTTATTTCGATGAAAGATTTTACAAAAGGGGATATTTTAGAAGTTTTAAGAGTGGCAAAAGAGTTAGAGAAGAAAAATGAAGAACTTTTGAAAAATAAAATAGTTGGAAGCTTATTTTTCGAACCTTCAACAAGAACTAGATTATCATTTACATCAGCGGCTTATAGATTAGGAGCAAAAGTTTTAGGGTTTGATTCTCCAGATGCAACTTCATTAAAAAAGGGTGAGACATTGAGAGATACAATAAAGATGACAGAAGCTTATTCGGATGTAATTGTTATGAGACACAATAGAGATGGTGCAGCTCGTTTTGCAGCAGATATCTCAAAAGTTCCATTATTAAATGCAGGGGATGGAGCAAATGAGCATCCAAGTCAGACGATGTTGGATTTATATACGATTCAAAAAGAGTTGGGAAGTATAGAGGGGAAAAAGGTAGCTTTCGTAGGAGATTTAAAGTATGGAAGAACGGTTCACTCATTGACAAAAGCATTAGAGATGTTCAACTGTGAGTTTTACTTTATAGCACCTGAAGTAATTCAAATACCTGAGTATATAACAAGAGAGTTGGATAAAAAAGGGATAAAGTATCATATAATATCTGATTACAAAGAGATATTAAAAGAGATAGATGTTCTTTATATGACGAGAATACAAAAAGAAAGATTTGATAAGATAGAAGATTATGAGAAAGTAGCTGGAGTATATGTAATAGATAAAGAGAGTATAGTTGGAAAGTGTAAAGATGAGATGATAATTCTTCATCCACTACCAAGAGTAGATGAGATTAAAATCGATTTAGATGATACAAAGCATGCAAAATACTTTGAACAAGCAGCAAATGGAGTTCCGGCAAGACAAGCAATCTTCTCAATTGCATTGGGATTAGTAGAGGTTACTAAAAGTGAGATGTTAGAAAAAGATATCAGAAAATCAGAAGAGATTGTTTGTGAGAATGAAAAGTGTATAACAAAATTTGAAGAAACAGATAACAAATACGTTGTAGATAAAGACCATAAGTATTGTTACTATTGTAATAAAGATATAAAAAAATAAAAATTTGAAGATAGATTTGGGAGGAAAAATGTTTTTAGAAGATTGCAAAGTATTAGAAAATCATAAAGTTGGAGAAAATTATTACTTAATGAAAATAGAGTCAGCGAAAGCTTCTCAACATTCAAAAGCTGGACAATTTTTCATGCTAAAGTTAAATAATGAAATAAGAATTTTAAGAAGACCTATCAGTCTTCACTATGCAGATAAGGATAGAAACATTTTAGAGTTTTATTACGAAGTTAAAGGTGGAGGAACAAAAGAGTTTGCAACTCTTAAAGCTGGAGATTCATTAAATATCCAAGGTCCTTTAGGAACTGGATTTACAACTTCTATAAAAGGAAAAAGATGTGTAGTTGTAGGAGGGGGAATGGGAATTGCTCCAACAAAATTGCTTATAGATGAGTTGAAAAAAGAAAATGAAGTAATATTTATAGCTGGTGGAAGAAGCAAGGAAGCTTTAAATATTTTAGGAAACTTAAACTTAGATGAAGTGAAAACATATATAACAACTGATGATGGTTCTTTAGGGGAAAAGGGGAATGTAATATCAGTTTTAAGTAAAGTTTTAGCTGAAGAGAAAATAGATATGGTGCAAACGTGTGGACCACATAAGATGATGGAAGCTGTAGCGGCAACATCACAAAAAGCTGAAGTTTTCTGTGAAGTTTCACTAGAGGAAAGAATGGCTTGTGGAGTTAAGGCTTGTGTAGGATGTTCAATAAAAACGTTAGACGGTATGAAAAAAGTTTGTCATGATGGACCAGTTTTTGATTCAAAAATAATAGTAGATGTAAATCCAAAAGAAAACACTGGATGTAGCTGTGGAAAATAAGGGAGTGGGAAGTATGAATAGATTAAAAACAAATTTTTTAGGAAAAGAGTTTAAAAATCCAATGGTAACATCATCTGGATGTTTCGGATTTGGTTTAGAATATAAAGATTACTTTGATCCAAATGTTTTAGGAGGAATTGTTGTAAAGGGAATAACAATGGAGCCTAGAGATGGAAACTATGGAACTAGAATAGCAGAGACTCCAGGTGGAATGCTAAACTGTGTTGGACTTGAAAATCCAGGAATTGATTATTTCGAAGAGGTTATTGTAAAAAATATAAAAGCTTCTGGAATAGAATCACCAATAATTGTAAATATAAATGGAAAAGTTATAGAGGAATATGTAGAGATAGCTAAAAGAGTTGAACAGATTCCTGAAGTTGATATGATAGAGTTAAATATATCTTGTCCAAATGTAAAAGATGGTGGAATGGCATTCGGTGCAAAACCAGAAGTTGCAGGGGCGGTAACAAAGGCAGTTAGAGAGGTAACAACTAAACCTTTAATTGTAAAGTTATCACCAAACGTAACAGATATAGTTCATATAGCTAAAGTAGTAGAAGAAAATGGAGCAGATGCAGTTTCTTTAATCAATACTCTACTTGGAATGGCAATAGATATAAAAAAGAGAAAGCCAGTATTAGGGAACACTTTTGGAGGATTCTCTGGACCAGCGGTAAAGCCAGTAGCTTTAAGAATGGTATATCAAGTTTATCAAAATGTAAATATTCCTATAGTTGGAATGGGTGGAATATCATCTACAGAGGATGCAATAGAGTTCATGATGGCAGGAGCAACAATGGTATCGTTAGGAACAGGATTATTCACAAATCCAGTTTTACCTGTAGAGATAAAAGCCGGATTGGAAAAATTCTGTGAAGAAAACAACCTAGAAAATATCGGAGAAATAATTGGAGCAGCACACTGTAAATAAAAGTAAAAAGAAGTGAAAGTTAAGGGAGGATTAAGATTATGAATATTAAAGATAAATTAATAATAGCATTAGATTACTCAAACATGGAGGATGCAAAAAATATAGTTGAAGTTTTAGGAGATACGGTTTCATTCTATAAAGTGGGATTAGAATTATTCTTAAACTCAAAAGGAGCAATGGTAGATTATTTAACAGAAAAAGGAAAGAAAGTTTTCTTAGATCTTAAGTTCCATGATATTCCAAATACAACAACTATGGCATCGTTGTTTGCAGCAAGACAAAATGTATTTATGTTCAATGTTCATGCAAGTGGTGGAAGAGCGATGATGGAATCTGTAGCAAAAAGAGTAAAAGAGATAAACCCAGAGATTTTATCGATAGCTGTAACAATCTTAACAAGTTTCTCAGAAGAGGGATTAAAAGAGACTTTCCAAAGTCAACTTTCATTAAAAGATTTAGCATTAAACTTAGCTAAGTTAACTAAAACAGCTGGAATGGATGGGATAGTTTGTTCACCATGGGAAGCTAAGGCTATAAAAGAGTTATGTGGAGAAGACTTTAAAACTGTATGTCCAGGTGTAAGACCTAAGTGGTCTGTAGCTGATGACCAAGAGAGAATAATGACTCCAAAAGATGCAATATTAAATGGATGTGACTACTTAGTAGTAGGAAGACCAATAACTAAAAATGAAAATCCTGTAGAAGCGGCAAAGAGTGTTTTAGCTGAGATAGAGGAAGGAGTTAAAGCGTTATGTTGCTAAAGAACTGTAAGGTTTTATATCATGGAGAAGAGGGTATAAAAGATATATTAGTTCAAGATGGAAAAATTGTAAAAATATATAACTGTTCTGAAGTAGAGGAGTTAGATATTGATGAGATAATAGATGTGGATGGAAACTGGGTATTGCCAGGAGTAATAGATGCTCATACACATATGAGAGATCCAGGACTTGATTATAAAGAGGACTTTGAAACAGGAAGTATGGCCTGTGCAAAGGGTGGGGTAACAACATTTATAGATATGCCAAATACAGTTCCAAATACAACAACTGAGGAGATTCTAACAGCAAAAGAAAGAAACTCTGAGAGTAGAAGCTATGTGGATTATGGATTTCATTTTGGGGGAAGCAAACTAGATAATAGCGAAGAGATAAAAAAAGTTAGAAAAAGAGTAGCTTCAACAAAGATTTTCCTAAATATGTCAACAGGGGATATGTTGGTAGAAGAGGATAAGGTTTTAGAAAATCTTTTCAAGGAATCTAAAATTGTATCTGTGCACGCTGAAGAAGAGATGGTTGATAGAGCGATAGATTTAGCTAGAAAATTTAGAAAACCTTTATACCTATGTCATCTGTCTAAAAAGAGTGAGGTAGAAAAGTTAAGAGCAGCAAAAAAAGAGGGACTAAAAATATATGGAGAGGTTGCACCGCACCATCTGTTTTTAGATTCTAGTATGGCTAACTCATTACTGCTAATGAAGCCAGAGTTAAAAGAGAAAGAGGATAACGAGGCTCTTTGGGAAGGGTTAATGGATGGAACTATAGATACGATAGGAACAGATCATGCTCCTCATACTTTAGAAGAAAAAAATTCAAAAGTGACGTATGGAATACCTGGAGTTGAAAACTCATTAGAGTTGATGCTAAAAGAGTTAAATAAAAAGATAGATATGAAAACTTTACAAAAAGTTATGTCAGAAAATCCAGCTAAAATATTTGGGATAGATAACAAGGGAATTTTAGATATTGGATATGATGCTGACTTAGTAGTTGTAGATATAACAAGAAAAGAAGTTATAAAAAACGAGGATGTAGTTTCAAAATGTGGATGGACACCTTACGTTGGAATTGTTGGAGGGGGAAAAGTACTTTCAACTTTAGTGAGAGGTAAGGTAGTTTATGATGGAAATAGTTTTATAGAAAAAATCGGAGAAGGAGTGAGTTATAAAAATGTCTAGAGAGAAGAATATAGCAAAATCATTATTAGGAACAGAGGCAGTTAGATTAAGTGTAAAGGATCCATTTACTTTTGTTTCAGGAATTAAAAGCCCAATTTACTGTGATAACAGAAAGATGATAGGATTCCCAAAAGAAAGACAAGTAGTAGTAGACGCTTTCATTGAAGTTTTAAAAGAAAAAGAGTTTGATATTGTAGCAGGAACAGCAACAGCAGGAATTCCTTGGGCAGCATTTATAGCTCAAGAGATGAATATTCCAATGGCGTATATCAGAGGAGAAAAGAAAGCTCATGGTGCTGGAAGACAAATAGAAGGTGCTGAATTTGAAGGGAAAAAGGTTATCATAATAGAAGATTTAATCTCTACAGGAGGAAGTTCTATAAAAGCAGTAGCAGCTGCAAGAGAAGCTGGAGCTACAGATGTTGAAGTTTTAGCAATATTCTCATATGAGTTTGAAAAAGCTTATAAAAACTTCGAAGCAGATAGAATTCCTTGGACAACTCTTTCAAATTTTGCGTCATTAATTGATGTAGCAACAGAAGAGAATTACATAGATTCAGAAGATGCAGAAATCGCATTAAAGTGGAATAAAACTCCAGATACTTGGGGAAAATAATAAAAAATATTGAAGAGGAGTAGATTAATCTACTCCTTTTTTGATAAACGAGTAGTTGACTTTAGATAAAAAATATCGTATCATATTTAGAAAAATAAAAATATTTATAACAAAAGCTAGGAGGATCAAAATGAAATTATCAAAAAGAGCATTAGAAATGAATTTTTCACCAATAAGAAAGTTGATTCCTCTGGCCGATGCAGCAGAAGCAAAAGGAATAAAAGTATATAAGTTAAATATAGGGCAACCAAATGTAGTAACTCCGGATTCATTTTTTGAAGGATTACATAACTATCAAGAGAAAATAGTAAAATACTCTCACTCTCAAGGTATTCCACAACTTTTAGAAAGCTTTGCAAAGAGCTATCAGAAGATGGGAATAAATGTAAATGAGGAGGATTTATTAATAACTCAAGGTGGTAGTGAAGCGATAATGTTCGTTTTAATGGCTATATGTAATGAGGGAGATAATGTATTAATACCCGAACCATTTTATTCGAACTATACAAGTTTCTGTCAATTTGCAGGGGCAGAGGTATTACCTATAGAGACAACTATAGAAACAAGTTTTCACCTTCCATCAAAAGCAAAAATTGAATCTTTAATAAATGAAAGAACAAGGGCAATAATGCTTTCGAATCCTGTAAATCCAACAGGAACAGTTTATACTAAAGAAGAGATTGAAATGATAGCAGAGATTGCAAAAGAAAAGGATTTGTATATTATAGCGGATGAAGTGTACAGACAATTTGTATATGATGATATTCCTTATACATCATTTATGCAACTAGAGGATGTAGAAGATAGAGTTATATTAGTAGATAGTATATCTAAACACTATAGTGCTTGTGGGGCTAGAATAGGTCTTATTGCAAGTAAAAATAAAGAACTTATGAGCTGTATAATGAAGTTTAGTCAAGCTAGACTTTGTGTTTCAACAATAGAGCAACATGCAGCAGCAAATTTAATAAATACGATGGATAACTATTTAGAAGATGTAAGAATAAAATATCAAAATAGAAGAGATTTATTATTCTCGTATCTAAATAGAATTCCAGGGGTTGTATGCTATAAACCTCATGGAGCATTCTATGCTTTTGCAAAACTACCAATAGATAATGCAGAGAAGTTTGCGAAATGGTTATTGACAGATTACTCTTATGAAAATCAGACATTACTGCTAGCTCCAGGTCCAGGGTTCTATCAAACTTCTGGAAAAGGAGAGAACGAAGTGAGATTCTCATTCTGTACAAGTGTTGACGATATAGAAAATTCAATGATAATACTTAGAAGAGCTTTAGAAGAATATAATAAAATTAAGTAATATAAAAGAGAGGGATTGATTAAATCAATCCCTCTTTGTTTAATATATTATTAATCATTTTTTTAGCGTCATTAACTGCTGCAACAACGGTTTTAGGACCAGTGACAACATCTCCACAAGAGAAAACATTATCTAGAGTTGTTTCAAAATTATCAGAAACAACAACAGTTCCCCATTTTTCAGTGCTAATTCTATCCTCAGATGAAACTATATTTTTCTTAGGACCTTGGCTGACAGCAACAATAACTGAACTGTATTTAACAGCGATATCGCTATCTTCTAAAGTAATAAGTTTTTTTCTTCCAGATTCGTCAGTCAGTGATTCAGTTCTTAAGAAAATCATTTTCTCATCTAAAATCTCTTTTGGAGCGTAATAGAATTTAAATTCTACACCATCCTCTTTTGCTTCGGCTATTTCAACTTTAGTAGCAGGCATATCCTCTTCTCCACGTCTATACATAACAGTCACAGAGCTTCCCAGCCTTTTAGCAACTCTTGCAGCATCCATAGCAACATTTCCACCACCAATAACTAAAACATTGTCACCTAAGCTGTATGATTCAGGAGATACAAGATAGTTTATAGCGTAGTGAACATTACCTTTTGTTTCTCCTTTGATATCCATTGGTTTTGGATTCCAAACTCCTGTAGTAATAATAATATATTTGAATCCATCATCTTTTAAGTTTTGAATACTATGTGTTGGACCAACAAGAGTATTATATTTTATTTTTACTCCAAGGCTTAACAGATATTTTTCAAAAGTATCAGTTAAATCTCTAGAAAGTCTAAATTCAGGAATTCCATATCTTAAAACTCCACCAAGCTTAGAGAATGCTTCAAAAATAGTTACTTTAAACCCCTCTTTAGCTAAAAGAATAGCAGATGTGATACCAGCAGGTCCACCACCGATAATAGCGACATCAATATTATTGTTTTCTTTTTTATCTAAAGGAAGAGTTGAAAGATACTTTGTAGATATCTCTTTTTCAATCAATGGGAACTCAACAGGAGTCTCTTTGATTCCTTTTATACAATGACCTTTACATTGCTCTTCATGAGGGCAAACTATAGAACAAAATATAGAAAGTGGGTTGTTTAAAAATAAAGCCTCCCCAGCTTCAGCTATTTTATTTTCTTTAAACAGATTTATAATGTTAGGAATATCTGTTGATATAGGGCAGTGTATTTTACAAAGTGGTTTTTTGCAGTTTAAGCAACGATTTGCTTCATGTATTAAATCTATATTCAAAATAATCACCTCTTTAAAAAATGGCTGAGAAAAACTTCTCAGCCTCTAGAAATATATTATAATGCTTTTTTAAGAATTTCTCTACTAATTTCTAAAGTTAAATCTCCAGTTTCAGAAAGAGCAGTTCTATTATTATTGTTTAAAGCTTCGATTAGATCTTCAATTCTCTCTGCTGTTATATCATAGTCAGAAAGATGAGTTTTAACCCCTAAATCCTCAAAGAAAGCACGAGTTTTTTGAATCGCCAACTCTATTTTTAGATTTTCATCTGCTTCAGTTATATCCCAAACACGCTCAGCATATTGGATTAATTTAGCTCTCTTTTTATCTTTTCTAATCTCCCAGATAGCAGGTTGTAGAATAGCAAGAGTTTTAGCGTGATCTATTCCAAACATAGCCGTAACTTCATGACCAATCATGTGAGTAGTCCAGTCTTGTGGAACTCCAGCACCGATAAGACCATTTAAAGCCATAGTAGCACACCAAACGAGATTTGCTCTAGCGTCATAATTTGTAGGCTCATCAATTGTTGTTTTACCAATCTCTATTAAAGTTTTTAAAATCCCTTCAGCAGTTCTATCTTGGAATCTTGCATCTACAGGATATGTAACGTATTGTTCAACTGTATGAATAAAAGTATCTATTATTCCGTTGGCAACTTGTGTAGTTGGAAGAGTAAAAGTTAAAGTTGGATCTAGTATAGAGAACTTAGGGAAAGTAAACATACTAAATACAGGAACCTTTAAATTTTTATGACTGATAACAGCACCGTTATTCATCTCTGATCCAGTAGCTGGAAGAGTTACAACAGTTCCCATTGGAATAGCACTGTCAACAGGAGCTAAGTCAAACTCTGGAGTAAGTAAGTCTAAGCAATCTCCTTCGTATCTAGAAGCTAAAGCTATAAACTTAGTTCCGTCCATAACAGAACCACCACCTACAGCAAGAAGAAAATCTACATTTTCATCTTTTGCAATTTGTACAGCCTTCATAAGTGTGCTATATTGAGGATTTGGTTCAATACCACCAAATTGAAATATCTCTCTACCAGGAAGATTTTGAATAACCTTATCCAAAGTTCCAAACTTATTAACCGAACCTCCACCATAAGTAATCAAAACTTTTGCATCCGCAGGAACTAAACTATTTAATTGATCTAAAGTATCTTTTCCAAAAACAATGTGTGTTGGATTATAAAAATTAAAATTTAACATAAAATCAACCTCCTATTTGTAATTAGTCAGATTATAAACCTTAGAGATGACTCTAAGTCAACAATTTTATTCACAACAAATAGAATTATTTTCGTACCATGCAATTTTAGCATCTAATTTTCTAAGATTACTATTTAAATCTTCTATTTGTTCTAAGATTTTTTTTCTATGTTCAAGAAGAATAGTTTTTCTTTCCTCTTTAGTATGATCTCCTTTTAAACTTAAATCGACAATAGCTCTAATATCTTCAATTGTCATTCCAGTATTTTTTAAACATTTTATGATTTCAATCCAAAAAACATCATCTTCAGTAAACTCTCTAATACCATTTTTATTTCTAGCAACAAAAGGCATTAATCCACATTTATCATAGTATCTAATTGTGTAAGATGAAAGTCCTACCATTTCAGATACATTTTTTATAGTATACATAAATTTCTCCTTTAAACAGTAGATTCAAAAAACAGCTAAGATTTCTCTTAGCTGTTTTGTTACATTGTAATTTGATATTTAGCAATCTCTTCACTTAAAGCTTCTAGATTCACAGCAGGAATAGTAACATCTTCTCCGTTTATAAGAAGAGTTAATTCCGCATTTCCTTTTACTTTAGAGTATCTAGAGAAAAGATTTAAAGCAAAATCGATTTGCTCTTTAGAAAGATCTCCAAATCCAACCATGTGTGGACCAGGAACTTCTTTTCCTCTAATGAATAGAGAACCATAAGATTTAAATTCATTTATTTTAATGTTATCATCTTGTTCTCTTCCAACGATTAAGTATTTTCCTTTTTCAAATCTGAAGAATCTTCCAATCTTTAAAAGATGGAATAGATTAGAGTGTTCATCTTCTAAAAGGCCATCCTCTTCTAAAATACGTAATCTTTTTGAGTAACCAGGGTCAGTTAAAAGACATCCACCACCAGGTGTTGGATAATCAACAATTCCAAATTTATCCATTAACTCCATTTGAGTTTTTCTACTTCTTCCTTGAATATCAAGAAGTTTTTCTCTATCAACCCATCCTAATTTTTCAGGCTCACTTTCTGGTAAAAGCTTAGCTGATAATGGTCTTACAATAAGATTTTCAAGTCCAGGTGACATAGCCTTAACTTTTTCTAATGCTTGGTAGTTTTGTGACATAGGTCTTTGTCCAAGAACTTCACCAGAAATTATGAAAGAAGCACCGAACTTCTCCATAAGATCTCCAGCTGTTTTAAACATAAGAGCGTGACAATCAATACAAGGATTCATATTTTTTCCACGTCCATGCACAGGATTTTTTAAGATTTCAGTATGAGCGCTAGTAAAGTTAACATACTCAAGTTGAACTCCAAGTTGCTTGGCCATATTTTCAGCCTTTTCATTTTTTCCACCAAAGAAGTGTGAAACAAAGTTAAGAGCGATTACTTCTATACCTTGATCTTTTATAATTTTTATTGCTAGAGCACTATCAAGTCCTCCAGAAAAAAGTGCCAATGCTTTCATTTATTAACCTCCATTAATTATTCGTGGTCAATATCTAAAAAAGTATTTTGTTTCAAATCATTTTTCCCGTCGTATAGGAAGTTGATATTTTTAGGAACAGATGTAAATACATTTCTACTAATTGGAATCCATTTAGCTTCTTTTATATTTATAGCACCACTTAAGAAATCAAGAATTCTTTGGGCATCTTTTCCATTTACATTTTCTAGATTTAGTGTAACCACTTTATCATTTTTTATATAATCTGCAATTTTTCTACATTCTGCAAAACTTTTAGGGTTTACGAATATAGTTTGACAATCCTCTTGAACTGTATTGTTAATAGGTGTTTTAATCTCAGCTCTAGGAACCGTATTATTAGTGAAAGGAGGAAGAATATCCTCTTTAGAATTACTAGCAGCAGTAAATCTAGGAACAGGAATAGATTCATTTTCCTCTTCGTACTCTTCGTACCCTTCCTCTTCAGGATCGAAAGTAAGTCCAACACTATCAGTAAAATCTTTAAAAGCATTTTTAAATTTAGTAATTTTCATTGAAACCTCCACAAATTATTCAAATATTTTACTACCTACTCTTATTAGAGTAGCTCCTTCTTCAAGAGCGATTTTATAGTCATTACTCATTCCCATAGAAAGTTCAGATAAGCTATTATTGAAGTAAAGAGTGTTCATCTCCTCTTTTAATTCTCTTAACTTTCTGAAACCTGCTCTTATTAATTCCTCATTATCAGTATATGGAGCCATAGTCATAAATCCTTTAATATTTACATTTTCTAACTCTAATAAGTCTGGAATATCATTTAAAAAGTCAGTATATTGATATCCCTCTTTACTTTCCTCTTCAAATAAGTTTATTTCGATAAGAACATCAATTGTTCTATTGTGCTCTTTAGCTCTTTTATTTATCTCTTGAGCAAGGGATAATTTATTGACAGAATGAATCATGTCAATGAATGAAGCTATATATTTCACTTTATTTTTTTGAAGATTACCTATAAAGTGCCACTTATGTTCTATAGAAAAATCACAAAGTTCTTCATATTTTTTAGTTAATACTTGAACTTTATTTTCACCTAAAGTTCTACCACCATTAGAAAGAACCTCTTTTATAATTTCAGTATCAACATATTTTGTTACAGCAATTAAATTTACCTTTTCAGGATAAGGTGAATGTTTATTGATGTCTATTAAAATTTCATTTATATTTTCTGAAATTCCCACAATCTCCTCCTAATAACTAAATAAATTTGTCAAAGACATCGTTGGCCATAAGGACACCTTTTTGAGATAGTTTATAGTTAGAATTGTTTTTAACTAAAAATCCATCTTTAACTAGCTCATCACAAAGATCAATATATTTACCTCTAGGAGTTATTCCATCTGGAATAATTCTTAGTCCTAATATATATTCATAAATCTCTTTTTCGTCATCGTTGACAAATTCTTCTTCTAAGATTGGTTTTACATTATCTAATATTTTACCATAATATTCAGGAAACTTTAAGACATTTTTATATCTAACGTTTTCGAAATATCCAGAAGCACCAATACCAATACCTAGATACTCCTCATTTTTCCAGTACTTTGTATTATGTATAGCTCTTTTTCCTGGTAGAGAAAAATTTGAAATTTCATAGTGGATATAACCATTTTTTTGAGCACTATCTATGATTAACTCATACATAGAAGCTTCTAAATCATTTTCAGTTTCTTTATATACACCAGCTTCGAGCTTTGCAAAAAAATCTGTACCCTCTTCCCAAATCAAAGAGTATATAGAAAAGTGCTCAGGTTTTAAAGAGAAAAGATGATTTAAATCATCTTTTAAATCATCTATACTTTGGTTAGGAAGTGAAAACATCAAATCCAAACTGATGTTTTCAAATCCAGCTTTTCTAGCTAAAAAGAAAGCTTCCTCTCCTTGAGAAGAGGAGTGTAATCTACCAAGCATTTTAAGTTTTTCATCGTTAAAACTCTGAATACCAATACTAACTCTGTTTATTCCGGCATCTTTAAAAAGTTTAAACTTTTCAAAATCGACAGTTTTAGGATTTACTTCTAGGGTAACTTCAGCACCCTCTTTTATGTCTAAATTAGATAAAATTCTTTTAACTTGTTCAGGAGTTAAAAGAGATGGAGTTCCACCACCAAAATAAACAGTTTCAAGAGGGAATTTTGGATACATATTGATTTCTGAAATAATTGCATCTACATATTTCTCTCTTTCTTCAACAGTAGATTTAAAAGATAGAAAGTCACAGTAGTTACATTTATTTAAACAAAAAGGAATATGTATATACATTCCACTAAGCATAATTCCTCCAAGGCTTTTTAATCAACAAAAGCTTCAAAAGACTTCATAGCTTTTGCTAATTTTTCATCAGCATCTTTTTCTGTTGTTCCAACAACACAGAAATAATATTTTATTTTTGGTTCAGTTCCAGAAGGTCTAGCAGTGATGTATGTATTGTCCTCTAATACAAATTGGATAACATCGGATTTAGGTAATCCGTTATATCCAGTATTAAAATCTCTTTTTGAAATAACATTTTGACCAATTAAAGAGTCCGTTACATTCTCTCTTAAACTGCTCATTATTTTAGAAATTGCTTCAACACCATCTTTTCCTTTTTTAGTAACAGCTATAATCCCTTCTCTATAGTAACCAAATTTATCATATAATTTTTTTAACTCTTTAGGTATTGATGATCCAACGCTAGCGTAGTAAGCTGCCATTTCAGCAATTAATAAAGTTGCTACAACCGCATCTTTATCTCTAGCATGAGTTCCAACAAGATATCCGTATGATTCTTCGAATCCCATAAGGAATGTTGCATCATATTTCCCCTCTTCGAACTCTCTAATTTTTTCACCAATAAATTTAAATCCTGTTAAAGTTCTAAATATTTCAACACCTTTTTCTTTAGCAACTGCATCTAGCATAGGTGTAGAAACTACAGTAGAAATTACAGCGCCATTTTTAGGGATATCTTTCTTATTTTCTAAGATATAGTTCATAAGTAAAAGTCCAATTTGGTTTCCATTTGGATATAACCAAGTTCCACATTCATCTTTAACAGCAACTCCGATTCTATCAGCATCAGGATCGTTTGCCATACAAAGCTTAGCTCCAACTTTATCAGCTAATTCAGTACTTAACTTAAACACTGCAGGATCTTCAGGATTTGCATATGAACAAGTTGGGAAGTTTCCATCTGGTTGCTCTTGTTCAGCAACTATGTATATTGAGTTAAATCCAGTTTCAGAGAATACTCTTTTAACAGGTCTTCCTCCAGTTCCATGTAAAGGAGAGTAAACAATTTTAAAATCCTCTTTTCCTGGAATTTCGTGATGGATAATTTGTTTTTTAACAGCTTCTATAAATTTTGTATCCATATCTTCAGAGATATATTCTAAAAGACCAGCTTCAATAGCAGTATCTTTATCAATAAGTTTTATGTCCTCAAATGAATTTACATTGTTAACATTAGTAACAACACCAGTGGCTTGTGGATCAATAATTTGACAACCATCGTTCCAATAAACTTTATATCCGTTGTATTCTTGAGGATTATGAGATGCTGTAACAACAATACCAGCAATACATTTAAGTTCTCTTACTGCGAAAGAAAGCTCAGGTGTTGATCTTAAAGATTTGAATAGATAAGCTTTGATTCCATTTCCAGCTAAAACAAGAGCAGAGTTTAAAGCATATTCTTCAGATCCAATTCTACAGTCGTAAGCAATTGCTACTCCCATCTTTTTTCCTGTTTCACCAGAAGCTTCTAAGATATAATTAGCAAGACCTTGAGTAGCTTTTCTAATAGTATATTTATTGATTCTATTGATACCTACTCCTCTAACTCCTCTCATTCCTCCAGTTCCAAAAGAAAGATTTGTGTAGAATCTATCTTCAATCTCTTTTTCATTATCTTTAATACTCTCTAAATCTTTTCTATCCTCTAAATCAATATAATCTGAAGTTAACCAGTTGTTGTAATTTTCAAGTGTAAATTTATCCATTTTAAAATCCTCCCCTTTATATTATATGTCCCCCATATTAGAGTTTAAGTTTTCACTAATAGGTTCTTTTTTATTTGCAATAATAACCTCTGTTGTTAATATTAAAGCTGCAATAGATGTCGCGTTTTGCAGAGCTGAACGTGTAACTTTTGTAGGGTCAATAATTCCGTTCTCAATCATGTGAACATATTCTTCTGTAGCTGCATTAAGACCATAACCCTCGGCTAAGTTTTTAACCTTTTCTAAAACAACTCCACCGTCTAAACCAGCGTTGATAGCAATCTGTTTTAGGGGAGAAGTTAAAGATCTTTTTAAAATATTAGCACCAATCCCCTCTTCGCCATCTAAAATAAAATCTTCCATTTGGTTAGCAATTTCAGCAAGAGCTACTCCACCTCCAGGAACAACACCCTCTTCAATAGCAGCTCTAGTTGCATTTAAAGCATCCTCTATTCTAAGTTTTTTCTCTTTCATTTCAACTTCAGTTGCAGCTCCAACTTTAATAATAGCTACTCCACCAGAAAGTTTAGCTAATCTTTCTTGTAGTTTTTCTCTATCATACTCTGAATCTGTCAAAGAGAGTTGATTTTTGATATGTAATATTCGACTATCTAATTGCTCTTCATTACTGAATCCATCAATGATAACAGTAGAATCTTTAGTAACTTTTATTTTTTTTGCTCTTCCAAGTTGAGTAAGGTCAGTTTCCTCTATTTTCATTCCTTTATCTTCAGAAACAACCGTTCCACCAGTAAGAATAGCAATGTCTTCTAGCATAGCTTTTCTTCTATCTCCAAACGCAGGAGCTTTAACTCCAGTAACATTAAGAGTTCCTCTAATTTTATTTAAAACTAAAGTAGCTAGAGCTTCACCATCTAAATCGTCAGCTATAATAAGTAGAGGTTTAGATGTCTGAACTGTTTTTTCTAAAAGAGGTAATAACTCTTTCATAGTAGATATTTTTTTGTCTGTTATTAAAATAAATGGGTTTTCTAAGATAGCTTCCATTCTTTCAGAGTTAGTAACCATATAAGGAGAAAGATAACCTTTTTCAAACTCCATACCTTCAACAACATCTAAAGACGTTTCTAAAGAACGTGCTTCTTCAACACTGATTACCCCACTTTCACCAACTTTATCCATAGCTTTAGCGATAAGAGACCCGATCTCACTATCTCCTGCAGAGATGGATGCAACTTGAGATATTTCGCTGTTAGATTGAACTTTTTTTGATTTTTCTAAAAGTAATTCAATAGCTTTTTTAGTAGCTTTCTCAATTCCTTTTTTTACAAAAATAGGATTAGCTCCAGCAGAAACCATTTTAAGTCCTTCTTTTACGATGGCTTGAGCTAAGATTGTTGCTGTAGTAGTTCCGTCTCCAGCAACATCATTAGCTTTAGTAGCAACCTCTTTTATAAGTTGTGCTCCCATATTTTCGAAAGGATCTTCTAATTCAATTTCCTTCGCAATAGAAACACCATCATTTGTAATAAGAGGAGGTCCATATGCTTTTTCTAAAACAACATTTCTTCCTCTAGGTCCTAAAGTGATTTTAACAGCATCAGCTAAAATATTAACTCCATTTTCTAATTTTTTTCTTGCATCAGCATTAAATTTTAATAATTTAGCCATGATAAAAATCCTCCGTTAAAACTTGATTTCCTCTTTTAAATATTTTATAAGGTCATCTTTTGTTTCTTCATTTCTAAGTCCAAATTCAATGTTGGCTTTTAAAAGACCTATTTTGTTTCCAATATCGTATCTTTTTCCTTCAAAATTATATGCAACAACCTTTTTATTGTCATTTAACATTTGTAAAATAGCATCTGTTAATTGAATCTCTCCACCTTTTCCAGGAGTAGTAGTTTCTAGATATTTAAATATCTCACCATCTAAAAGATATCTTCCAAGACAAGCAAGGTTTGATGGAGCTTCTTCTAGTGATGGTTTTTCAATAAAGTCAACCATTTCTACAGTATTTTCATCTAAAGTTGCAGATGGTTTAACGATTCCATATTTAGAAACATCATTGTTTTCAACTTCTTGAACTCCAATTACGCTACTTCCATATTTTTCGTAGACATCAATTAGTTGCTTAGCTACAGGTGCGTCAGGATTATAAACGATATCATCTCCAAGAGCGATAACAAATGGGTCATCTCCAATAAATGATTTAGCTTTTAAAATAGCATGTCCAAGACCTAAAGGATGGTTTTGTCTAACATAATAGATATTTGCCATACTTGAGATATCATCAATTTTTTTTAGAAGATCAAATTTTCCATCTCTTTCTAAAGTATTTTCTAATTCAAAAGAGAAATCAAAGTGATCTTCGATAGAGTTTTTGTTTCTTCCAGTAACAATTACAATGTCGGTAATTCCAGACTCTACAAGTTCCTCGACAATGTATTGAAGAGATGGCTTGTCAACTATAACAAGCATCTCTTTTGGTTGGGCTTTTGTTGCAGGTAAAACTCTAGTCCCTAATCCCGCTGCAGGTATAACAGCTTTTGTAACTTTTTTCATAGATAAATCCCCCTAAAAATTATTTTATTTTAGCTCCAACTTTAACAGTTGAGTCTACTTCAACAAGTTTTAATCTTTTCTTTTCAGTAGAGCTTAAAAGCATTCCTTGAGAAAGAACCCCTCTTAAATTAACCGGTGGAAGGTTTAAAATAGCTAAAACTTTCTTTCCAACAAGTTCAGAAGGTGTTGGATAGTATTTTGCAATTCCAGAAACAATTTGTCTAACTTCGTTAGCAGTTTTTACTTTGAATTTAAGAAGCTTATCAGCGCCTTCGATGTTACTAGCTTCTAATATTTCAACTACTTGGATATCTACTTTATCGAAATCAGCAATTTCGATTGGGTTTTCAATTTTTAAGTCTTCATTTATAGCAAGAGGATCTTTTTTAGCCTCTTTCTTTTCAACTTCAAGTCTAGGGAATATAGGTTCAGCAGTACCTAAAACATGACCTTCAGAGAATAAATTCCATCCGTTTACAGAATCTAAATTAGCATCTAAGATGTTAGTGTTAACACCAAGCTGATTCCAAATCTTTTGTGATGCAGTTGGCATATATGGAGCTGTTAAAATAGCAACTTTGTATAATGATTGAACTAAGAAGTTCATAACAGTTGCAAGTCTCTCTTTTTTAGCTTCATCTTTTATAAGAAGCCAAGGAGCAGTTTCATCAACATATTTATTCATTCTAGAGATAAATTTCCAGATAGCTTCTAAAGCTCTAGAGAATTCAACTCTATTTATATGATAATCTACAGCTGAAATTGTTTCATCCCAAAGAGTTTTAACAGTTTCATCAATCTCTTCAAGAACCTCTCCTTTTGTAATAACTCCATTGAAGTATTTACCGTACATTCCAAGAGTTCTATTTAAAAGATTTCCAAGGTCGTTAGCAAGGTCAGAGTTAATTCTTGTAACGATAGATGGAGTTGAATAATCTCCGTCATTTCCGAAATTAACTTCTCTCATTAAACAGTATCTAAAAGCGTCAACACCATATTTTGCAATTTCATCTAATGGAGCTACTACGTTTCCTTTAGATTTTGACATTTTTTCACCTTCAGAAGTCCACCATCCGTGAGCAACTATTTTATCTGGAAGTTTTACTCCAGCAGAAAGTAACATACAAGGCCAAATAATAGCATGGAATCTTAAGATATCTTTTCCTAAAAGGTGAACAACTTCTCCATTATTCCAGAATTTATCGAATAATTCAGCACTATTTTCATATCCAACAGCAGTTAGATAGTTTGTAAGAGCATCAAACCAAACATAAGTTATATGTCCAGGTGCAAACTCTATAGGGATTCCCCATTCAAATGTATTTCTAGAGATAGAAAGATCTTGTAATCCTTGCTTTATGAAAGATACAACTTCATTTTTTCTAGAGTGAGGAAGAATAAAATCAGGGTGTTTTTCAATATGATCAAGTAAAGCATCTTGATATTTTGACATTTTAAAGAAGTATGACTCCTCTTTAACTGTTCTTAACTCTTTTCCACAGTCAGGGCAGTGATTACCATTTACAATTTGATTTTCAGGAACGAAAGTTTCACAAGAAACACAGTATTTACCTTCGTATTCACCCTTATATATATCTCCTTTATCATGAACTGTTTTTAATATTTTTTTAACAGCATCTTTGTGTCTAGGCTCAGTTGTTCTGATAAAATCAGTATAGTTTATATCTAATGCTTTCCACATATCTATAAATCTAGGAGCCATAGAATCTGTCCAAGCTTGAGGAGTTAAGTCTCTCATTTTAGCTGCTTCCTCAACTTTTTGTCCGTGTTCATCAGTTCCTGTAAGGAAGAAAACATCGAATCCTTTAGATTTTTTATATCTAGCTAAAACATCAGCTGCGATAGTCGTATAGGCACTTCCAACATGTGGATCTCCATTAACGTAGTATATAGGTGTAGTTACATAAAAATTTTTACTCATCTATTAATCTCCTTTCAAATCATTATTTTCTTTTAGTTTTTTGTATTCAATTTTTGTTCAGCTATTTTATCCATTTCGAATAATGTAGTTTTAACTAATTCTAGATAGTCATCTAGATTAGCATCACTTGGAATAAAAATAGGTTCACCAATTACACAAACCATTTTAGAAAATGGTTTTGGCATTTGGAATTTATCCCAAGCTTTTTCAAAAATCCATTTATTGTTAAAAGCAACTCCAACAGGTACGAGAGCTTTTCCAGATTTTTGAGCAAGGTAAAGCATTCCAGGCTTAACTTCGTAGATAGGTCCTTTTGGTCCATCTAAAGGAGTTCCAGCACTATATCCAGCTTTAACAAGTTTGATAAGTTTTAAAACAGATTTTATCGAGTCTTTACCAGAAGACCCTCTAACCATAGTGAAGCCCATTTTTTCTAAAGGAACAGAGATTAGCTCTCCATCTTTAGAAGGACTTGCTAAAACGGCTTTTTTTTCTGAGAAGTTTAGGAGACCTAAAGATGCACCAACAAGTTTATTGTGCCAGAATCCACAAACATACCCTTCACCATCTATAAGTTTAGGACTTTTAATAACCTCTATTTTCATTGTTTTAGAAATAATTTTTAGTAGGTAGTAAAGCATTAAACCATATTTTTTATATTTGTTATTTTCCATTAAAAAACCACCTATAATCAAAGTATTTTCAAATAATTATAACATAAATTTAGAGTAAAAAAAAGCACCAATACTTATTGTATCGGTGCTTTAAATTGAGATTAGAATAATCCAGGGATGTTGATTCCACCAGTAACAGCAGACATCTCTTTTTCAGCTAACTCATCAGCTTGTCTCATAGCTTCAGTAACAGCAGAAAGAACTAAATCTTCTAACATCTCTTTATCTTCAACAGCATCTTTTATAGTCTCTTCAGATATTTTAATAGAAACGATATCTTTTTGTCCGTTAGCTCTAACTACAACAGCTCCACCACCAACAGAAGCCTCAACTTCTTTCTCTTTTAATGAATCTTGAACAGCAAGCATTTGTTGTTGCATAGCTTGAGCTTGTCTTAAAATATCAGATTGAGAGTTTCCTCCAGTAGTTTTTTGTCCTTTTATTTTTCTAACCAATTTAATCCCTCCTAGAACATATTATGTAATTGTTATGATTATATCATAATTTAGAGTAGATTTTCAACCAAAGATTTAAAAGCTTAAATATAAAATCGGTTTGAAAAAGATCTCTTCATTTTCTACAAAGCTTTTAAGATTCTTTGTATTGGTAAGGTTTTTTAAAGATAGAATTTTTTGTATAGGAAGTAGCGAAGCTTCGAAGATAGATCTTAAATCCTCTTCATATGCGATCTCTATAACACTGAAATTATCAGCTATTTCTAAATCTGTTGCTAGAGTTGTAACTGTAGTATTAAGACTTCCTAAAGAGTCTATAAGACCATTATCTAAAGCTTCTTTTCCTAACCAAATTTTTCCTTGAGCAATTTTTTCAACATCTTCAATAGTCATACCTCTTCCAGAGGCCACTCTATTCAAAAATTCGTGATAAACTTTGAAGTTAGCTGAATAGATTTTTTCCTTTCTTTCATCAGTCATAGGTGAAGTTAAAGAGTATAAATCAGCAAATTTTCCTAAGTTTATTTCGTTCATATTTATTCCAACTTTATCACTTAAAGTTTTAAAGTTTGGAATTAAGCTAACCACACCAATAGAACCTGTAATACTATTTTTATCTGCAAAAATCTTTTTTGCTGCAGTAGAGATATAATATCCACCAGATGCTGCGACACTTCCGATAGATATATAAACTGGTTTTTCAATATTTTTGATAGAGTTATAGATAATATCAGAAGCTAAAGCAGACCCACCTGGTGAATTAACTCTTATAACAATTCCTTTGATAGAGTTATCTTCAGAGGCTTTTTCTAAAGCTGAAATAAATCTATCTGGAGTTATAGTACTGGCTGTCGGATTTCTAGAAGCGGTATAGTTAATTTCACCATCAGCATATATAATGGCAATTTTGTTATCTGCTGAAACAGATTTTAAAGTAGTAGCATAGCTTTCTATATCCATTATATTATCAATATTTTTTTCTTTTTTAAAGTTCTCCCAATATTTAAGAGAGGTTATTAAATTATATTTAGATAGAGCTTCAGATGATTCACCCATCAACTCGCCATTTAAAATAGCATCATCAATAGAACCTTTTTCGATAGAAAGATTTTTAGATATATCTTCTACGAAATAAGAATAACCTTTATTTAAAACTCTTTTTAAATCAGAACGATTTTCTTCCGACATCTCATTTCTCGTATAATTTTCACCATAGGTTTTGAAATCACCAACATGAATGACATTGACATCAATACCTAATTTTTCAGTTAAATTTTTAAAATAAGGAATATCCTTACTATAACCACTTATATTAACTGAAGTTGATGCAGAAGGTGGCATCAAAGTTTCGGTAGAATAACTACTTAAAAGTAAAGAGTTATTGTCCATTAAAGCACCATATGAGTATATAGGTTTATTAGAGACTTTAAATTCATTTAAAACCTCTCCTAATTCATTAATTTGACTTTTACTTAAAGTATTATTATCGAAAAATAATAAGATACCTTCAACATTTGAATCATCTTTCGAAAGCGATATAGACTTTAAAAGTTGATAAAAGTTAATGCCTTTAGAATTGAAACTCAACGGATTTTGAATAAGAGTTTCAGTGTAAGTTTTTGAAAGATCAACTTTTAAATATGATTTTTTAGTTATTGTAGTCTTTTTGTTATTTGAAAAATAATTGAAAGCAATAACTCCTAGAAGTATAAGAAAAGCAAACTTTATAATCATAGATGAAATCTCTCTGACAATAAATTTAATAAAGTTAAAAAGCCACTTAAAAACAAACATATTATATAGCACCTTTCTCTTTTTCTAATTCAGCTTCCAATAAATCAAGTAATCTGTTGAACTCTGTAGATACAGCAGTGAAGGCTTCTTTTTTACTTAAATCTACTCCTGCTTTTTTTAATTGGTTCATCGGATGGTCATTTCCACCTGACTTTAAAAGAGTTAGATACTGCTCTTTAGCAGAATATCTTTCTTGTTCAGAGTATTTTTCATTTGTTATTCTATCGTATAGATTTGCAGAAGCAGCAAAGCTAGTTGCGTATTGGTAAACATAGTATGGTGAATTAAAGAAGTGAGGAATTCTAGACCAAATAATCTTTTGTAATTCATCCATAGTAAGTTCGTTTCCAAAATAATCTTTAAAAAGATTTTCCATGATTTTATTTAAAACTTCAGGAGTAATAGCTCCTCCTTTTTCAACAATTTCATGAGCGGCATATTCATAATCAGCAAATAAGGTTTGAATATAATAAGTCCCAACAATTCCGCCAATAGCTTGTTCAATAAGAGCTATTTTTTCTTTTGAATCAGTTGTATTTTTTAGCATATTATCTAAAAGTAATCTTTCGTTAAATGTTGAAGCAACTTCTGCAACAAAGATAGTATAACTACTTGTTGGATAAGGTTGATTTTCAGTAGATAACATAGAATGCATAGTGTGTCCTAATTCATGAGCTAAAGTAAAAACAGCGTCCATAGTGCCATTATAGTTTAGCAACATATAAGGATGAACATCATAAATATTTAAAGAATAAGCTCCGCTTCTCTTATTTGGTGTTTCATAAACGTCTAACCATCCTTCACTAAGAGCATTACTTAACCCTTTATAATAATCTATTCCTAAAGGTTTAACAGATTCTAACACAGTAGTTTTGGCCTCTTCATATGAAAACTCTTTATTGTAGTCTACAATATTAATTGAGTTATCATAGTAATAGTAGTTTTTAAGATCTAAAGCTTTTTTTCTTAATGCGATGTATCTTTTAAGTGGAGCAGTATTCTCTCTAGTAGATTGAATTAAAGTTTTATAGACATCTAAAGGTATATTTTTAGGGTTTAAAGCTTTTTCTAAACTAGAGTTATAATTTCTAGATTGAGCAGCAGCAAAATCTCTTTGAAGGATACTTTTATAGATTGCAGCATATGTATTTTTATTTACATTAAATGAATTATAAAGAGCTTCAAAAGCTTTTCTTCTATCATTTTGATTTCTATTTGTCGAAACTATTTTAGAATAAACTCCATTAGTAACAGTTGTTTTAGTTCCATCGTTTAGTTCAATTTCATTCCATTTGATATCAGAGGTTGAAAGTTCACTGTAAATATCAGAAGGAACACCTAGATATTGACCAAAATATGAAAGTAATTTTTCTTTATCAGCAGAAAGAACATGCTCTTGTAATCTATAAATTTCCATCAAAGGGAATCTATTGTTTTCAAGTACAGTATTTCCTTCAATCCATGTTAACATAGTTTCCTTTGGAATTGTTAAAATTTCAGGTGTAATCCAAGATGAAGAGATAGAGTAGTTAGCATATATGCTTTCAATCTCTTGTAGTTTTACAGAAGCGTTTTCATTAGTTGAATCTAAATCTCTTTGAAGATATGGATATAGATAAACTTTATCTAGTAATCTAGAAACTTTTTCTTCGAGTTCTATAAACTCTACAAAAGTTGAAGAGTTTTGTGAAATCTTTCCCTGATATTTAGGAACTTCACTCATAAGTTCTTTAAGTTTTATTAAGTCTTTATCCCACTCATTCCAGTTAGAGTAGATATCATTTAAATTCCATTTGTATTCTTGAGAAATATTATCTCTATTTTTTTCCATAGAAAAATCCTCCTTAGTATTTTTTACTGTAGTTTGTTGTAAAGTGCTTTGAGAGTGTGACGATTTTTTTTCATAAAAATATTTTCCAATAAAAGCTGTATTAGCAATAAGAATAAGAACTATAAATTTTTTCATCGAATCCCCCTATCTTCCTTTAATATATTTTATATATTACAACAAAAAATAAAAAATAGAAAGAAAAGGTTTCCCGATTCTCTCTATTTTTTAGAAATTAATTATCTATTTGATCTTTTGGTAGGATTTTATTCAATGTCACTCCTATAAGAGCAGCGATTGCTAATCCAGAAAGTGAGACAGTTTTCCAAATAATGATATTATCAATAGCTATTCCAAGAACAAAGATAAGAGAAGCGATTAAAAGATTTCTAGAGTGAGAGAAATCAATTTCGGCATCAATAACTGTTCTAACACCAACTGAAGCAATCATTCCGAAAAGAATAACTGAAACTCCACCCATAACAGGAGTAGGAATAGTTTGTAAGATAACTCCAAATTTTCCAATAAAGCTAAGAGCTATAGCATAACAAGCGGCGATTCTCAAAATTGTAGGATCGTATACTTTTGTAACCGCAAGAACTCCAGTATTTTCTCCATAAGTAGTGTTAGCAGGACCACCTAAAAGTCCAGCAGCAACAGTTGCAACTCCATCACCTAAAAGTGTTCTTGAAATTCCAGGGTTTTTAAAGAAATCTTTTCCAACAACAGCACCATTAGTTGTGATGTCACCAATATGCTCAATAAAAACAACAAGAGCGATAGGAGCAATAGCTAAAACTGCAGTTGTAGAAAACTTAGGTAGAGTAAGTAAATCTTTTAAAGCTTCAGATGAGAATCCAATCCAGTTAGCAGCAGCGATAGGAGTAAAATCAACTAATCCTAAGAAGATAGAAACAACATAACCTAAAATAACTGATATTAAGATTGGTACTAATCTAAAGAATGATTTTTCTAAAATTGAAATGGTAATCATAGATATGATAACTATCATAGCTACGGCTAAGCTTTTTAAATCAAAATGTCCATTTGAGTATCCAGCCATTGATAGAGCTACAGGACTTAGTCTAAGTCCAATAACCATAATAATTGGACCAACTACAACAGGTGGGAAAAATGATTTGATTTTTTCAACACCAAAAACCTTTATCATCCAAGACATAAAGATGTATACAAAACCAGCAGAGATAACCCCACCTTTAATTGCGGCAATTCCCTCTTCTTTTAAAACAAGAGCTAGAGCTCCAATAAAAGCAAAAGATGAACCTAAGAAAACAGGAACAATTCCTTTAGTACAAAGGTGAAAAAGTAAAGTTCCTATTCCAGCAGATAAAAGTGCAACTGAAGGATTTAAACCAGTTAAAAATGGAACTAAAACTGTGGCTCCAAACATAGCTAGTACGTGCTGAATCCCAAGTAAAAGCTTACTTTTTGTTGATAAATTAGTCATTGTAAAACGCCTCCCGAATTTTTTTTGCTATTAAATAGCCTACATTATTTTAAAATGAAAGTCAATCTAAACTTAAACTTCCTAAAAGTTTTCCTTCGGAATAAGAGATAAAAGCTTTGTTTTGAGTAATAATGTTACTTAAACATGTTGAGTCACCTCTGTTTAGTGTATGTTTATCTAAAGAGTACTTAAATCCTTTTAAAGTTAAAGCTGTAACTTTATCTGAGAAAGGAATGAATGATATAGTTTTTCCGATTTTATTTTCAATTTCAAAACTTTGTGGTACAAAAAATAATTCTTCTATTTCACTAACAAATTTAAGTTTTGGATATTTAAAAATAAGATTTATATTTGTTAAAGTATGATCTATTCTTCCTCCAAATCCACCGATAACAATAATTTCATTATATTTTAAAGATGAAACGTATGAGATAAGAAGTTCTCCATCGGTGAAATCTTTATCCTTATTAAAAATATTTAAAATAATATCTTGAGTTTTTAAATATTCAAAGTCTTCACTTTCAAGAGAATCAAAATCTCCCCAAACTTCTTTAGGGCTCAATCCAAGTTGAATTGCTTTTTTACTTCCTCCATCAGCACAATAGAGATGTTTTTCATCTATATTTAAAGATTTATAAAAATCAGGTGAGTTTGAAAACTCACCATTTAAAAAGATAAATGCTTTAGTCATCATCAATATCTGTATCTACTATTATAAAAATAGGTAGATGATCAGAGACCTCCTTTCTAGTTTTAATATAATCATCTCTAGTAATATCTAGAGCACCACTTTTTCCTTTAAATTCAGTGGTGAATTTTTTAGAAAGAAAGATATTGTCATAAGAGTTTGCAAAACCTTTAGTTCCAATTGTTGTTTTAATTGAGGGATCTAAAGAGTAGATGATATTATCTTTATGATTTAAAAGATTTTCAAAGGCTGAATCATTAGCAGCTAAATTGAAGTCACCACCTATCAAAATATCGTTTTCTACAGGATCCAAATTTTGAAAATAGTTGTAAACCTCTATGATTTTATTGGCTTCAAATTGTCTTTGTGAAACTTTCTTACCATAGATAGAGTGTATTAAGACATATGTAAAATCAAAATTATTAATTTTAAAAGTTGCACCATATGGTTCACGTATAAAATCATCATTTGTATCTGGATAAAACCCTTCACTTTTTATAAATTGAACTTTATTTTTTTTATATAAAAAAGCGTAGTACTCTTTGTACTCTGCAGTTCCAACAGGATATGGAGAGATTTCATACCCCCATTTTGAATTACTTATTTTTTCAACCTCAGATATTAATTTATAAAGTCCTTTTTTATTCATAACTTCAACCAATCCAATGATATCGAATGGTTCAATAGATTTGGCAAGATGTGTGTAGTCTTTTTCTCCTTTTCCAAGTCTTAGAGTATTAAAAGAAGCAATATAAGCTTCTGTTTTTGAGTTTGAGTCGCTTGAAAAAGTTAAAATGGATATAATAAAAAATAAAAAAATTTTCTTTAACATAAAATCACCTCAAAAAAAATACCCTAAAAAGGGTATTTTTAATAATTTTCTGGGAACATTATTTTTTCTACACCTTCAATAATAATATGTAATATCATCATGTGTATTTCTTGGATTCTATCAGAAGTTTCTCCAGGAATGATGAACTCATAATCACACATTCCTTTAAGTTTTCCTCCATCTTTTCCAAGAAGTACAGTAGTTTTTAGTCCCATTTTTTTAGCTGCTTCAACAGCTTTTATAACATTAGCAGAGTTCCCACTTGTAGAGATACCAATAAACATATCTCCCTCTTTACCGTAAGCTTCAACACCTCTAGAGAAGATGTAATCAAATCCATAATCATTTCCAACACAAGTTATATGTGATGAATCTGATAATGATATTGCAGGTAAAGCTCTTCTATCTTTTCTAAATCTTCCTGTAAACTCTTCTGCAAAGTGTAGAGCATCACAGTTACTTCCTCCGTTTCCACAGATTAGTACTTTGTTTCCATTTTCAAAGATAGATGCAAGATCTTTCGCAACTTTTTCAGTTTCTTTTTTTTCAGCTTCCTCTTTTATAAATTTTTCTAAAAGATCAGCAGTTATTTTGTACGAATCTAATAAGTTCATATTAGCCTCCTAAATTACATAGATTAAAGTTTAAAATTTTTAACGAAATTGATAAATTTAATGATGTGTGCTAAATTTTTCTTATCTTTTGTTATAACTATTTGATAAGAATCAGTAACTTCATCGATAGTTCTAATAACTTTAAATTCATCGCTTTGTATCTCTTTATAAACAGCATAATAAGGCAGAATAACGTTTCCAATCCCTTCTTTTACCATCCCTTTAATAACTCCTAAATTTCCTAGTACAGGAATTTTAGTGTTGAAACAAACATGGTTTTTATCCTCTAGATAGCTGATAGCTTTTTCATTATTATAAATATTTTTTCTAGATATTAAAGGTTCTTTAGATATAGCTTCTAATTTTTGTGTATTCTTTGTTCCTACAAGAATATAAGGAACAGAACCAACAGTTAAAACTTCTAAATTAGGATCTGTTATATGTTCTTCATCAATTAAAAGAATATCCAGTTCTCCCTCTTTTAAAAGCTTTAAAAGCCAAGCTTTAGTAGATATTGTAATATCGTATTCTATCTCGTCATGTAAAGATATAAAATCTTTCATTAAAAGAGGAAGTAAAGGTTCACCAATAACAGATGTAGCACCGATTGAAATCTTAGCTTTATCTAAGTTAATGATTCTTTCCATCTCTTTTTCAGCTCTTTTAACTTTTTCAAAAATTTCCTCTGCCATTTTGAAAAGAGCTTCCCCAGTATAAGTTAATTTTATCTTCTTTGAACTTCTATCAAAAAGTTTAGAATTTAAAATTTCCTCAAATTTTTTAACTTGAATTGAAACCGCTGATTGATTTATGTATAATTTATTAGCTGCTTTAGTAAAACTTTTTTCTTTGGCTACTTCATAAAATATTCTAAGATAATGTAAATCCAATTGTATCACTCCCAACTATTATTCTTATGTATAGTTACTATTCTATTTTAGCATAATTTTAACACAATGAATACAATTTATTTTAAAAAAGTAGTAGGAAGTTTATTTCCTACTACTCAATAAAGGTTAAAAGTACTTTATTATTGGAAGTTTTTTAAGTTTTCCATTAGTTTATCATACTTATCTTGGAATTCTTGTTGAATTCTTCTCTCTCTATCTAAGATATGAGCCGGAGCTTTAGATGTAAATCTTTCGTCAGAAAGTTTAGCATTAGCTTTATCTAAATCTTTTTTTACTTTCTCAAGTTGCTCATTTATTTTTTTAATTTCAGACTCTACGTCTAAAAGACCAGTTAAGATCATAAATACTTCAGAGTTTCCATTAACTCTAAATCCACTTTGCTCAGGAGTCGCTAAATCAGATCCAACCGTTAATTCTTCAATTTTAGCAAGTTTAGTTATGAATAACTCATTTGCTTTTAAAGTTTCTAATTCAACAGGATTTGATGTTCTAATAACAACTTTAGCTTCTTTAGCAGGTGATATTCCTCTTTCAGCTCTTATATTTCTTAATGAAGAGATTAAACCTTGAATATATTCAAAAGCTTTTTCTTTTTCGTCACTAACTAAAGAGTCGTCACAAACAGGGTAGCTAGAAAGCATAATAGTCTCTCCATCTACTTTTATTTTTTGCCAAATCTCTTCAGTTATATAAGGCATGAATGGGTGAAGAAGTTTTAATCCAGCGTCTAAAACTGTCCATAAAACATATTGAGCAGTTTGTCTAGATTGAATTCCAGATTCTTCTTTGTTGTATAGTCTAACTTTAGCTAACTCAACATACCAGTCACAGAAGTCTCCTCTTAAGAATTCGTATAATGATTTAGCAGCTTCATCTAATTGGAATTTTTCTAATTTATCTGCAACATCTTTAGAAGTTTTATTTAATTTAGAGAAAATCCATTCGTCAACTAATTCAAGTTGAACATTAGATTTATCAAATGATTTCATATCGAAATCTTCAAGGTTCATTAGAACGAATCTTGAAACGTTCCAAATTTTATTAGCGAAGTTTCTTCCCATCTCAATTAATTTTTCAGAGAAGTGAACATCTTGTCCCTGAGAAGTATTATATAACATAGTAAATCTTATGGCATCAGCACCATACTCTTCAATTAAGTTTAATGGATCAGGAGAGTTACCTAATGATTTAGACATCTTTCTTCCAATCTCATCTCTTACAATACCGTGTAAGTAAACATTTTCAAATGGAATATCATCCATAGTATACATACCAAACATAACCATTCTAGCAACCCAGAAGAACAGAATATCTGCTCCAGTAACTAGAGTAGATGTAGGGTAGAATTTAGCTAATTCAGTTGTTTTATCAGGCCAACCTAAAGTTGAGAATGGCCATAGAGCAGATGAGAACCAAGTATCAAGAACATCAGTTTCTTGAGTTAATTCAACATCATGTCCGTAGTGAGCTTTAGCTTGAGCAAAAGCCTCCTCTTCAGTTTTAGCTACGAAGATATGCATATCAGGACCATACCAAGCAGGAATTCTATGCCCCCACCAGATTTGTCTAGAGATACACCAGTCTCTTATATTTTCTAACCAGTTGTAGTAAACTTTTTCCCATCTCTTAGGCATAAGTTTAACTTTTCCGTTTCTAACAACTTCTAAAGCCTTTTCAGCTAAAGGTTTCATTTTAACGAACCATTGCTTAGATACTCTAGGCTCTACAACAGTGTTACATCTATAGCATCCACCAACATTGTGTGAGTGAGATTCAACTTTAACTAAGAATCCACCTTCTTCTAAATCAGCTACCATTTTCTTTCTAGCATCGAATCTATCCATTCCAGCGTAAGCAGGATAATCGTTAGAAACTTTACCTTCAGGAGTCATCATATTGATGATTGGTAAGTTGAATTTTTGTCCTAAAGTGAAATCATTAGGGTCATGTGCAGGAGTTATTTTTAAAGCACCCGTACCGAATTCCATATCAACATACTCATCAGCGATTACAGGAATCTCTCTTCCAACTAATGGTAAAATTACATTTTTACCAACAAGGTGTGAATATCTTTCATCGTTAGGATTTACAGCAATAGCAACGTCAGCAAGCATAGTTTCAGGTCTTGTAGTTGCAATTATTAAAAATTCGTCAGAATCTTTAACAGGATATTTTATATTCCATAAAGAACCAGCTTTTTCTTCATGCTCTACTTCATCATCGGCAAGAGCTGTTCCACATCTTGGACACCAGTTAACCATATATTCACCTTGATAGATTAATCCATCGTTGAATAATTTGATAAAGATATCTTTTACAGATTCAGAAAGTCCTTCATCCATAGTAAATCTTTCTCTATCCCAGTCTAATGAAGCTCCAATTCTTCTTAATTGGTTAGTAATAGCTCCACCATATTGTTCTTTCCATTCCCAAACTTGTTTTATGAATTCGTCTCTTCCTAAATCTTCTTTAGTTAATCCGTTTTCAGCTAATTTTCTTTCAACTCTGTTTTGAGTCGCGATACCAGCATGATCTGTTCCAGGCATCCATAGAGTGTTGTATCCACTCATTCTTTTATATCTAACAAGTACATCTTGGATACTGTTATTAAGAATATGTCCCATATGTAATATTCCAGTTACATTTGGAGGTGGGATAACGATAGAGTAGTTTGCTTTATTATCATCTAAAGTAGCAGCAAAAAACTTTGACTCCTCCCAATATTTATACCATTTTCCCTCAATTTCATTAGGGGAATAAGTAGTAGCTAATTCATTCATTTAAAATCCTCCTATTCAATTTCTCCCTTTAAACAGTTTTCAATATATTCTAAAACTTGTTCTTTTCCATTATTATTAAGTGATGAGTGGAAGAAAACATCATCATTATGGAAATCAACCTTTGTTCTGATATCTTTTAAAGCTTTAAATTTCTCATTATTCGATACTTTATCCATTTTAGTAAAGATAATTTTAAATGGTGTTCCATAGTGGTCTAACCATCTAAGCATATCTAAATCTTCTCCACTTGGAATTCTTCTTATATCTAGAAGAACAAACACAAGTTTTTTTCTAGGGCTAGCAAGGTATCTCTCCATTGTTAATCCCCATTCTTTTTTCATCTCTTTAGGAACCTTAGCGAATCCATATCCAGGTAAATCAACAAAGAAGAATTCTTTGTTGATTAGGAAATAGTTAATTAACTGTGTTCTACCTGGAGTTTTACTAGTTTTAGCTAGTTTATTTCTTCCTGTGATACTGTTTATAAGAGATGATTTTCCAACGTTAGATCTTCCAACAAAGGCAAACTCTATATGGCTTAACTCTTCAGGATAATCTTTTTCAAATACAGCTGATTTTACGAAATCTGCTTGTTTTACAATCATCTTATTACCTCTTTCTATTATTTTTCAAGGGCAAGTTTTTCAACATCGTCATAAGTTGAAGCAAAGTAAATTTTAATATCTTTCATTACTTCTTCTGGGATTTCCTCTACATCTACCTTATTGTCCTCAGGTAAGATTATATTTTTAATTCCAGCTCTATGAGCCCCAATTACCTTCTCTTTGATTCCACCAACAGGTAAAACTTCACCAGTAATAGTGATTTCACCAGTCATAGCAAAAGTTTGCTTAACTTTTCTACCAGTTAACACTGATAAAATAGTTGTTGTGATAGCAGTACCAGCAGATGGTCCATCTTTTGGTGTTGCTCCTTCTGGGAAGTGAAGGTGAATATCTTTTTTATCTAAAACAGTTGGTTCAACATTGAATTTATCAAAGTTAGCTTTTAGATATGTAAAAGCAACCATAGCTGATTCCTTCATAACATTTCCAAGAGTACCAGTTAGAGAAAGGCTTCCTTTTCCTGGGATTTGTACACCTTGAACTTCAAGTGTCATTCCACCAACGGCTGTCCAAGCTAAACCATTTACAACTCCAACTTTAGAAACAGCTTTTTTCATTTTTTCAGGTCTAAATTTAGGATGACCTAAATAAGATTCTAAATTTTTAACAGTGATACTAGTAGATTTTGCATCTTTATCAATGACATCTCTAGCAACTTTTCTAAATAATCCAGAGATTTCTCTTTTCAGATTTCTGACACCAGCTTCTCTAGTATATTCATCTATAATTTTTAAAACAGCTTTATCTGTGATATTGATTTTAATATTAGATAAACCATTTTCAACTTGAGCTTGTTTAATAAGGTAGCTATTTGCTATATGAAGCTTTTCAAACTCAGTATATGAAGAAAGAGTTATTATTTCCATTCTGTCTCTTAAAGGACCAGGAATACTTCTTAAATCATTTGCTGTAGCAATAAAGAATACTTTAGATAAGTCAAATGGCATATCTAAATAGTGATCTTCAAAATGCTTGTTTTGCTCAGGGTCTAGAACTTCTAACATAGCAGAAGCAGGATCTCCTTTGAAGTCGCTTGACATCTTATCGATTTCATCAAGAAGGATAACAGGGTTAACACTTCCAGCATTTTTGATAGCCTTAATTATCTTTCCAGGCATAGAACCTATATAAGTTCTTCTGTGTCCTCTTATTTCAGCTTCATCTCTAACTCCACCTAAAGATATTCTGATAAAGTTTCTACCCAAAGCATCAGCAACAGATTTAGCTAAAGATGTTTTTCCAACTCCAGGAGGTCCAGCTAAACAAAGGATAGTTCCTTTCATATCTGGATTTAGTTTTTTTACAGCTAGATAATCAAGAATTCTATTTTTTACATCTTTAAGTCCATAATGGTCTTTTTCTAAAACTTCGTGAGCTATCTTCAGATCTAAAGTTTCTGTAGTTAAAACTCCCCAAGGAAGTTCTAAAACAGATTCAATATATGCTCTAGAAACAGTAGCTTCTGCAGAATAAGGAGCCATTTTACCTAATTTTTTTAGTTCTATTTCTAATTTATCTTTAGCTTCTTTTGGAAGAGGAGAGTTTCTAACTTTATCAAAAAGTTCATCAGTCTCTTCATCTCCACCATTTTTACCAAGCTCTTCTCTAAGAGTATTTATTTTTTCTCTTATAAAGTAGCTCTTTTGGCTTTCATTTATTTTTTCCTTAACTTTTTGATCTACTTTTTGTTCAATAGAAGCAATTTCAATTTCATTGTTTAAAATTTCAACTAATTTGTATCCTCTATCTTTAACATCAAGAAGTTCTAAAAGTTCAACTTTTAAAGATTCTTCAATTTCAAGATTAAATGCAATTGAATCAAAAATCTTTCCAGCTTTTCTAAGTCCTTTTAGTTGAACCATCAATTCAGCACTAACTTGGTTAGTTAGTGTTGAGTATTCTTCAAAAAGGTTGATAACTTTTCTTTTTAGAGCAGTCAACTCAGGAGAAGTTTCTTCAGTTGCAGATATAACACTGTAATCAGCAAAAAGAATTCCATCTTCCTCAACAATATTTTCAATAAGTACTCTTTTGTCTACATCTATAAGAACTTTTATACTTTTATTTGGTAGGGGAATAGATTGTACGATATTAGCTAAAACCCCAATTTTATGGATTCCTTCTGGAAGAGCTGGATTTTCTTCTAAAGAATCTTTTTGTAAACTTAAAACTAGTTTATTTTTTGTTTTCATTGCAAAATTCATCGTTAATAAGCTTCTTTCTCTTCCAACATAAAGAGGAGATGCTGTTCCTGGGAAAAGAACCATTTCCCTAGTAGGTAAAAAAGGTAATCTACTCATTAGTAATCACTCCTTAGTGTTCAATTTTAACTTTTGTAGAATCTTGAATTGAATCAGCGGTAATTGTAACCTTTTTGATAGATTTATCTGAAGGAATCTCAAACATAAGTTCTGTCATAATGTTTTCGATAATAGATCTAAGTCCTCTTGCACCAATTTTTCTTTCTAAAGCAAGAGTAGCAATTCTTTTTAGAGAGTCTTCTTCAAAATCAAGATCAACATTTTCCATCTCGAAGAATTTTTGATACTGTTTTACAATAGAGTTTTTAGGTTCTGATAAAATCTTTATCAGTGCAGATTCGTCCAGAGGAGATAAAGTAGTAATAACTGGAAGTCTACCAACTAGTTCAGGAATGATTCCTTGCTTTACTAAATCCTCAGGAAGAACTTTTCCTAAAAGTTCAATCTCTTTTTCAGTTTCTAAAGCTTCTTGAGAAGCTCCAAATCCAAGAACTTTTTTATTTGTTCTTGATTTGATAATTTTTTCCATACCTTCAAAAGCTCCACCAACTATAAATAAGATGTTTGTTGTATCTATTTCTATAAGTTCTTGATTAGGATGCTTTCTACCACCTTGTGGTGGAACTTGAGATTGTGTACCTTCAATAATTTTTAAAAGAGCCTGTTGAACTCCTTCTCCAGAAACATCTCTAGTAATTGAAACATTTTCAGATTTTCTTGCGATTTTATCAATCTCGTCTATATAGATAATTCCTCTTTCGGCAGCTTCAACATCATAGTCAGCAGCCTGTAGCAACCTAACTAGAACATTTTCAACGTCGTCTCCAACGTATCCAGCTTCAGTAAGCGTTGTAGCATCAGCGATAGCAAAAGGAACATGAAGTGTTCTAGCTAGAGTTTGAGCTAAAAGAGTTTTTCCAGAACCAGTAGGTCCAATAAGAAGTACGTTAGACTTTTGTAACTCAACATCTTTACTTCCTTGATCTTTATGCATAATTCTTTTATAGTGATTATAAACAGAAACAGCTAAAACTTTTTTACTATCATCTTGACCTATAACATATTCATCTAGTCTAGATTTGATTTCTTTAGGTGTAGGTAATTGAATTCCTGTTAAAGAGTTATTAGAAGTATCTTCTTTTTCTTGTTTTTCACCGTAATAGATATCATTTTCATATCCAAGCATATCAAAACAAGTTTCGATACACTCATCACAGATGAAAGATCCATCAATACCAGAGAAAAGTTTTGAAACTTCATCTTGTCCTCTTCCACAGAAAGAGCAATGTTCTTTTTTGTTCATCGTTTCCCTCCTTATCTAACGAATACGTGGTCGATTAAACCAAATTCTTTAGCTTCTTCAGCACTCATAAAGTTATCTCTTTCAGTTGCAGTTATAATCTCTTCAACTGATTTGTTTGTGTTTTTACTTAAAATTTTAGAAGTTAAATCCTTCATTCTTAAAATCTCTTTAGCTTGGATTTCAATATCAGTAGCTTGTCCTCTAGCTCCACCAAGAGGTTGGTGAATCATAATTCTAGAGTTTTCAAGAGAGTATCTCTTTCCTTTAGCTCCAGCTGAGAGTAATAGAGCCCCCATACTAGCAGCTTGTCCAATACAAACTGTCTGTACATCAGGTTTAATGTAATTCATAGTATCGTAGATTGCCATACCAGAAGTTATAACCCCTCCAGGACTATTTATATACATAATTATATCTTTATTAGGATCTTCAGCTTCTAAAAACAGGAGTTGAGCAACGATAGCATTGGCTATTTGATCATCAATCTCACTACCTAAGAATATAATTCTATCCTTAAGAAGTCTAGAGAAGACATCGTAAGCTCTTTCACCTTTTCCTGTGTTTTCAATAACTGTTGGACTGTACATTTTTATCCCTCCTTTAAAAACTTACTTTAAAAATTTAAAGTTAAATACTTAAAAACTTAGGTATTTAACACTAATTTTTTAAAAGTAGTATTGAGTAGAGGGTTATCTCTACTCAATACAGGATTTTATTACTTTGCGTTGTTTACAATAACTTCAACAGCTTTTTGAGCTAAGCTCTCAGTTTTTAAGCTATGGTTGAATTCGTCTAAGTTAGAGTTTTTAGTTAACTCAGCTTCTAATTGCTCTTTAGTCATACCGTACATTTTAGCGATATCTTCTATTTTAGCAGTTAACTCTTCAGCAGTAACTTCTAAGTTTTCAGCTTTAGCAATAGCTTCTAATATGATGTCAACTTGAACTTTGTTATGAGCCATTGGAGCGATTTGGTTGAAAGCTTGCTCTTTAGTCATACCAGTCATTTTTAAGTATTGATCGATATCCATTCCTTGCATAGCTAATTGTTGGTTCATTTCAGCCATTCTGTTTTCAACTTCTCTAACTACCATTGATCTAGGAACTTCTATTTTAGAGTCAGCAACTAATTTTTGGATTAATTTTCCAACGAAGTTGTTTTGAACTCTAGCTTCTTCTCTAGTAACGATTTCAGCAGTTTTCTTAGCTTTTAAATCTTCAACAGATTCAAATCCAGCTTCTGTAGCGAACTCTTCAGTTAACTCAGGTTTAGCTAAAGTTTTGATTGAGTTGATTTTTACTTTGAATACAGCAGGTTTTCCAGCTAAAGCTTCAGCATGGTATTCAGCAGGGAAAGTAACGTTAACTTCTCCTTCTTGTCCTACAGTGTATCCAACTAATTGATCTTCGAATGTATCGATGAACATTTTAGATCCTAATTTTAATTGGTGAGAATCAGCTTTTCCACCTTCGAAAGCAACACCGTCAACGAATCCTTCAAAAGCAAGGTCAACAGTATTTCCCATCTCAGCTTTGTGCCCTTCAGCAGCATCTTCTAATTTAGCTTTAGCGTTTAACATATTTTCAATCTCTTTATTTAAAAGCTCTTCTGTCATTTCGAAAGTTTCTTTTTCAACTTCTAAACCTTTGTACTCTCCTAAAGTGATTTCAGGATAGATATCAACTTTGAAAGTCATTTCAAGAGTATCTTTCATTTCAGTAACAAGATCATAAATGAAACTTACTGGAGCAATTTTCTCTTCAGAAACGATTTTTTCGAAGTTAGCTTTAAGAACAGATTCTACAACCTCTTCTTTTATAGCGTCAGCAAAAGCAGCTTCAACTTTGTTTAATGGTGCATGTCCTTTTCTAAATCCAGGAACCTCAACTTTAGTAGCTAAAGTTTTAACAACCTCTGATTTAATTGGTGATAACTCTTCAGCTGTTAAAGTAACTTTAATCTCAACTGCTGAGTGTTCGATTTTTTTTAATTCGTGTTTCATCATTTCCTCCTTAAAGTATTATGTATTAACGTCTTAAATCTTATGAGATTTAAGATCTTTTAAACGAAATTGATAATATTCCTCGCCTCTATTAATTATCTTTTCAGGATAGTAAATCACATCATAAAGAGTGTCTTTATTTGTGTGATGTAACTTAGAACTTAAGTCAAAAGCTACAAGAGGGTAGGATTTGCCATTTTTCAATAAGAAACCATTAAAGTGTCTATTTTCAATGCCAAAAAATTTTGTATCTATAATTTTAACTCCTCTATCTATAAAATAGGGATGCTTATTCTCAAGGCCAAAAGGACCCAATTTTTTAATATCATTTATATTATTTTTATTGATTTTATCAATAGGTAACTCTAAATCAATCTCTAAAAATTTAGGTTGATTAATGTTGTGTTCATGAACTTTAATCTCTCTTTGGAAGAGCAATTCAATCTCAGGGAGATCAGCTTCATTGGCAATAAATCCAGCTGCTAAGTCATGACCACCAAAACGTATCAATTTACTTTCAATAAGTTTTAAAATATTGAAAATATTTACACCAGGAATACTTCTACATGAAGCTTTTGCAAGACCATCTTTCAATGAAATCATAGCAACAGGTAGATTGTACTTTACACTTAATCTAGATGCAACCACACCAATAACTCCAGGATGCCATCTTTCAGATGCAACAAAAATATATTTAAGTTCATTCTTATCTATTTTTTGTGCGATCATTTTATTTGCTTCATCAAATATCATTCTTTCTAGTTCTCTTCTTTGCTTATTTGCTTTTTTCATCTCTTCAATAATGTTATATATTTCGAAATCGTCTGTTTTCATAAAGAAGTCAGCACCTAGTTTTGAGTTACCAAGTCTTCCTAAAGAGTTTATAAGAGGGGAAACAAAATAACTAATATCTGTGGTACTGATATCTTTGTTATAAAGTTTTAAGTACTTCATAAGATAAACAAGTCCTTTGATTTTAGTATTTTTAAGAGTTTCAAGCCCTTTACTTATAATAATTCTATTTTCATCAAACATAGGAACTACATCTGCAACAGTTCCAATCATAATAACATCCATAAATTGATAAAGTTTAGAGAAATCTTCATTGAGATGAGTATATACACCTTGAGCAACCTTTAAAGCTACTCCTGCACCTGCTAAAAATTTAAACTTATAATTATCACTAAGTTTAGGATTGATGAAGAGGATATTATCCTCTTCATCATCTTTAACACTTTTGTGGTGATCAGTAACAATAACCTCAATACCAAGACTACGTGCATACTCTACATCTTCATAGGAGTTGACACCTGTATCTACAGTAATCACTAGTTTTCCAGAATTTTTATGGATAAAGTCGATAGTCTTTTTGTCTAGCCCGTAACCTTCATCCATTCTATTAGGAATATAGTAATCAATATCAATTCCAATCTCTCTAAAAGCTAATACAAGGAAGATAGCTGCAGTGATTCCATCAACATCATAGTCTCCATAAATAAAAAGTTTTTCATTTTTGTTTTTAGCGGAAACTATTTTTTCTACAACGCTATCCATCATTTCGAAATCAAAAGGATTTCGAAATTTATTAATAGATGGATTAAGAAAATTCTCTACATCATCTTTTTCTAAAAAGCCCTTTTTAATTAATAAAGTAGCTAAAAATTTAGAAACATTCCATTGACTAGCCTTAGTTTCAATAAGATTTTCAGATACTGTCTTATATTCCCAGTGCATAAATTACCCTTTTAAGCTATCAAGTAACTGGGAGATTTTAATAGCGTGTTCTATAGTATCATCCAGTTTAATTCTCATTTCAGGAGTATATCTTAAGGCTAGTTCTTCAGATACTCTTTTTCTAAGAAAACCTTTTATTTCATTTAATCCTTCTAAAACTTCTTTTCTATTAACTGTTGCTCCAGCTATTGGCATGATGCTGAAGAATAAGTCCGCAAATTTTAAATCTTCAGTAACTCTTACGCTAGTAACAGAAACCATAGCTTTTTTTAATTTTGGATTTTTAATCTCTTCGAAAAGAGCTTTAGAAACAACTCTAGAAACTTCCTTTTCGATTGCAGCTAATCTTTTTTTATTCATAATAAATCACCTACTTTTACTTTAAAGTTCTTTTAACTTCGATAATATCGAATGCCTCTACGATATCTCCTTCTTTAATATCGTTGAAGTTTTCGATTCCTAAACCACACTCTTGACCAGCAACAACTTCTTTAGCGTCGTCTTTGTATCTCTTAAGAGTATTTAATTTTCCTTCATAAACAATAACACCATTTCTTAAGATTCTGATGTTAGATTCTTTTCTAACCTTACCATCAACAACAACACATCCAGCAATGTTTCCAACTTTAGAAACTTTGAATACTTTTTTGATTTCGATTCTTCCAGAGTACATCTCTTTGAACTCAGGGTCTAACATTCCTGTTAAAGCTTTTTCGATATCTTCAGTAATATGATAGATAATGTTTGAAGTTCTGATTTCAACACCGTTAGAGTCAGCTTCTTTTAAAGCGTTTGTAGTTGGTCTAACGTTGAATCCGATTATGATTGCATTTGAAGCTTCAGCTAGCTTTACGTCACTCTCTGTGATTGCTCCAGATGCAGCTTGAATTATATTAACAATAACTTCTTCATGAGAAAGTTTTAATAATGAATCTCTTAATGCTTCAACAGAACCTCTTGAATCAGCTCTTAAGATTAAGTTAAGTTCTTTTAAGTTTGCATGATCCATTTGTTGAGATAGAGTTTCAAGAGAGATAGATTTTCTGCTAATTTCAGAAATCTTTCTTTCTTTAGCAACTTCTTCTACGATTCTCTTAGCATGTTGCTCATTTTGAATAACATAGAATGTATCTCCAGCAGATGGAACATCATTGAATCCGATAATTTCTATAGGTTGAGAAACAGTTGCAGATTGAACTTTAGCTCCTAAATCATTAACAAGGGCTCTAACTTTTCCCATAGATTCTCCAGCAACGATAACCTCTCCAATTTTTAAAGTTCCTTCTTGGATTAGAACGTCGGCAATAGGTCCAACTTTAGGATCAAGTCTAGACTCTAGAACGATTCCTTTAGCTCTCTTTTTAGGGTTAGCTTTTAACTCTAAAATTTCAGCAGTGATTAGGATTGTATCTAATAGAATATCTAAGTTCATTTTAGCTTTAGCTGAAACTTCAACAAACTCAGTGTCTCCTCCCCATTCAACTGAAACTAAACCGTGCTCCATAAGCTCTTGTTTAACTCTCATTGGGTTAGAACCATCTTTATCGATTTTATTAATAGCAACGATAATAGGTACATTTGCAGCTTTAGCATGTGATAAAGCTTCTATAGTTTGTGGCATTACACCATCATCAGCAGCAACAACAAGGATTGCGATATCTGTAACTTGTGCTCCTCTTGCTCTCATATCAGTGAACGCCTCATGTCCAGGAGTATCTACGAAAGTGATTTTCTTTCCAGCTTTAGTAATTTGGTAAGCTCCAATCTTTTGTGTGATTCCTCCAGCTTCTCCAGAAGCAACAGAAGTAGTTCTGATAGCATCAAGTAAAGATGTCTTTCCGTGGTCAACATGTCCCATGATTGTTATAACAGGAGCTCTTTCAATAAGATCTTCAGCTCTATCTTCTATTTCAAGAGCAAATTTATCTCCGAAGTCTAATTGAATCTCTTCTTCAAGTTCAACGAAAGCATCGTAATCTTCAGCTAACTCTTCAGCTAATTCTAAAGATATAGTTGAGTTTATAGTTAACATTTGTCCTTTTAAGAATAGTTTTTTGATAAGTTCAGAACTTCCAACACCTAATCTATCAGCGAAGTCACCTAGAGTGATTTCTCCTCTGATTTTTATGATTTTCATTCCATCTTCTTCTATAATTTCAGGTCCTTGTTCAGCTTTATTTACGATAAAGTCAGCTCTTCTACCTTTTCTTTTTTTCTTAGATTTCCCTTCGTCATTTGAAGCGTCATTATTAGTTTTTGCTTTGTTTTTATTTTTGTTTTTATTTTTTTTAGCAGTAGTAGTCTCTTCTGTAAAATCTTCTGCGTCATTAAAATCCATAGTTTTCTTCATTGTTTCCTCCTCTATATAGGTATTACTAGAAACAACATCATCATTTTTTTTAGCAAAATGTGCCAGAACAATTTTTTCTTGTTCAGCAGTCAATCCACCTAGATGTGATTGCACATCAATTCCAATATTGTTTAAAATATCTAAAAACTCTTTGTTGCCATAACCGTATTTCTTAGCTAATTCGTGTACTCTTACTTTCATAAAATTAACACCTCCAAAATAGCCTAGTCTATCAATCCTCTTGCAACTTTTTTGTTTTTTATAGCAATAACATTAACTTCATCTTTATTAAAGATTTCGCCTAGTTGTGTTTTGTCTCCATAATGAGCATAAGGAATATTTAACTCCTTAGCTTTTGCAATTAATTTTTTATCGTTTTTCTCGCTGATATCTTCAGCAATTATAAGGAAATGAATATGTTGAATTTCTTCCATAACCATGTTGATACCAAAAGTTAAATGCTCAGAGTTTTTCATTGCCTTTAAAATGTTTAAGTAATCTTTAGATTGTTTTTTCAGAAGATTAACCATAAGTAATAAATCTTCTATTTTTAGGCTATATTTTTTATTTTTAGAAATTCTTTTTATACATTCGTGTGTTTTACAAACATAGATTGCTCTAGCTTGATGTTTTTGCTTTTCATCAAATGAATAGTTGTTTTCATTTATTTTAGCGATTCTAAAAAGATCGCTTTTCTCTCTTTTTTCTTTACAAACAACACATGTTCTTTCAGGCGTGTGATTATGCATTTTCTTCCTCGGCTAAAACTTCAGTATTAGTTGTATTTTCAGCGTTGTATGATTCAACAGTTTTAATATCAACTCTCATTCCAGTCAATTTAGCAGCAAGTCTAGCATTTTGTCCATTTTTACCAATAGCTAGTGATAGTTGAGAATTTTCAACTAGAACTCTAGCAGTAGCTCCCTCTTCAAGAACTTCAACGCTAATAACTTTAGCAGGGCTAAGAACAGCAGAAACGAACTCTTCAACATCTTCTTTCCAAACAACGATATCAATTTTTTCACCGTTTAGTTCATTAACTATGTTTCTGATTCTTAATCCTTTTTGTCCAATACAAGCTCCAACAGTATCGATATTTTCATCTGCAGAGAAAACAGCAACTTTAGCTCTAGAACCAGCTTCTCTAGCAACAGATTTAATTTCGATAACTCCTTCAGCAATTTCTGGAATTTCTAATTCAAATAACTTCTTTAAAAGTCCTTCGTTTTTTCTAGAAATTACTATTTTAGGGAATTTGTTTGTTTTTTCAACTTCAGCAACGTAAACTTTTATTCTTTCTCCAACTCTGTAAACATCAGCAGGAGATTGTTCAGCAGTTGTAAGAATTGCTTCTGAACCATCAAATTCAATGAATATGTTTCTCTTTTCATCAATTCTTCTGATAACTCCAGTTATAATATCGTGCTCTTTTCCTTTGAATTTATCGAATATGTTTTGTCTTTCAGCTTCTCTAACTTTTTGAATAACAATTTGTTTTCCATTTTGTATAGCGTTTCTTCTGAATTCCTCACAATTAACCTCTAATTTAACAATGTCACCAACTTTAGCTCTTTTGTGACCAGCCTCAATAGCATCCTCAACAGATACTTCAAGAGCAGCATCGTATAAATCTTCAGCTGTTGCAACAGTTTTAATTTCGAAGACTTTAACCTCTCCAGTTGATCTGTTGATTTCAACTTCTACATTTTCTTCCTCACCATAATGCTTTTTATAAGCAGCAAGCATAGCTTGTTCTACAGCCTCAAGAAGACTTTCTTTGTTTATTCCTTTTTCTTTTTCAAGCTGCTCAAGAGCTTCTAAAAAGATTTTTCCATCTTTACTTTTCATAATGTTTTTTCCTCCTAACTATAACCAAATAATAATTAAATATCACTAAAATCAAAGACAATATTTGCTTTTTTTATCTCTTTGAAAGGTATTTCAAGAGTTTGTCCTTTTATATTTAAGAAAAGTGTTTCGTTCTTAAAATCTTCAATAATACCCTCAAAATTCTTGTTATCATTAAGTTTGTGCTTTAAGCTAACTTTAATTTTTTCACCGTTGAATCTTATGAAGTCTGCTTCTTTTTTTAATGGTCTTTCAACACCAGGAGAAGAAACTTCTAAGAAGAATTTATGTGGAATTAATGCATCGATAGTTTCGTCAATATCGTTGCTAAGAGAACCACAATCTTCAAGAGTTATATCTCCGTCAGTCTTCTCTATAAAAATACGAACATAAAGATATCCACCTTCTTGGATATATTCTAAGTCCACAAGTTCAACATTTCTTTTTTCAACAGCTGGAATAACTACTTTCTCTATTTTTATAAGAGTTTCTTCCATCTCTCTTTTATCAAGTTTTATCATAATTTCACCTCTTTCCAAATAAAAACTATAAAGAAAGAGTGGGATTTCCCCACTCTTTTCAGCTCTAGTATAAATTATCCATTTAGAGTATAGCATAAGTATAAAAAAAAATCAATGAAATAGTGTTATTCAAAGTCGTTTATATATAATAATGTAGAAAAAAAGTAAAAATGACTAGAAGTGATGAATAGTTATAATATATTGTATAAATAGTTGAAAAAGTAACAATATAAATTTATTATTTGTATTGTGTTTTTTTAAAACGTAGTGTATAAAATATATTATAAAAGTTTGTTTTTTATTAGGAAAAAGAAATAGTGAGGTGTTATTTTCAATGAAAAATGGAAAGAAAGTAGTAATAGGTGTAATCGGTTCGGACTGTCATGCAGTAGGAAATAAAATTATTCATCACGTGTTAGAAAGTAATGGATTTGAAGTAATCAATATTGGGGTATTATCACCACAAATTGACTTCATAAATGCAGCTGTAGAAACAGAGGCAGACGCAATAATAGTTTCATCGCTATATGGGCATGGTGAATTAGATTGTCAAGGAATGAGAGAAAAGTGTGAAGAAGCTGGATTAAAGGATATTTTACTTTATGTTGGAGGAAATATTGTTGTTGGAAAACAAGAATGGTCAGATGTAGAATCAAGATTTAAAGCTATGGGATTCAACAGAGTTTACAGACCAGGAACTCCAATAGAACTTACTACTGAAGACTTAAAATCAGATTTAGGAATTTAAGCTAATAAAAATAAAGAAAAGAGATGATTTCTATGAGATGTTATCTAACTATTGACTTTGGAAGTACTTATACAAAGTTAACAGCGATAGACTTAGTAGGAGAAAGAATTCTAGCAACTGCAAAAGATATAACAACAGTTGAAGATGATATAATGATTGGTTTTAATAATGCATATAAAAAACTTGTAACTGAGATAGAAAAAGAGATTCCTATATCAGAGATTGAGTTTATAGATAAGATTGCGTGTTCGTCTGCAGCAGGTGGTTTGAAAATGGTGGCAATTGGATTAGTCCCAGAACTTACGGCAGAGGCGGCTAAAAAAGCGGCCCTAGGAGCAGGAGCAAGAGTTATAAAAACATATTCATATGAACTTAATTCTCGTGAAATGGAAGAAATAAAAAATACATCTGTGGATATAATTTTATTAGCAGGTGGAACAGATGGTGGAAATAAAGAGTGCATAATTCACAATGCAAGGCTAATAGTAGAACATGAGGTAAATAAACCTGTTGTTGTAGCAGGAAATAAAGCGGTAGCAGATGAAATAGAAAATATTTTTTCAGAAGCCGGAGTTGATTACTATTTAGCAGATAATGTTATGCCAAAAATAAATAAATTAAATGTAGAACCTGCTCGTGAAGAAATTAGAAAAGTATTTATGAGTAAAATAATAGAAGCAAAAGGAATGAAGAAGGCTGAAGACTTTATAAGTGGGATATTGATGCCAACGCCAGCAGCAGTTTTGAAAGCTGCAGAGGTCTTGTCTGAGGGGACTGATGAAGAGGATGGAATTGGAGATTTGATAATAGTTGATATTGGAGGAGCAACCACTGATATACATTCTATTGGAAAGGGAGAACCATCTAAACCAGGAGTACTGCTGAAAGGTCTAGAAGATCCATTCGCCAAAAGAACTGTTGAAGGAGATTTGGGAATGAGATACTCTGCAATCTCTTTATTGGAAGCAGCAGGAAGTAGAAAATTAAGAAATTATTTAAATGATGTAGAGAAAAAATGGGATATAAAAGGAATGTGTAATTTTAGACATGATAATATCAGAATGGTTCCTCAAACGAGAGAGGACGTTTTGTTTGATGAAGCTATGGCAAAAGTTGCTACTGAGTTATCTATGACAAGGCATTGCGGGGTTTTAGAATGTATCTATACGCCGATGGGAACAATGTTTAATCAGAGTGGAAAAGATCTTTTAAATGCACCATATATAATAGGAACTGGGGGAGTAATTGTTCATAGTGAAAATCCAAAAGGAATTTTAGAGGCTGGTAGATTTAATCCGGCTGAACCAATATACTTAAAACCAGAAAATCCAAAATACATGGTTGATAAGACATATATTTTATCAGCTATGGGGTTATTAGCTCAAAAAGAGCCAGATTTAGCAGTGAAAATAATGAAAAAATATCTAATTGAAGTATAAGTTTTGAGGAGGAGTCTGATCGATGAATTTAAAATTTAAAAAATGGACTGAAGAAGAGTTCTTTAAAGTGAGAGAAGAAGTTTTAAAACAATGGCCAACAGGGGCAGATGTAGATTTAGAAGAAGCAGTAGCTTATCATAAAACATTACCTGAGCACAAAAATTTTGCTAAAAAATTAATAGATGCTAAATCTAAAAATATAACACTAGCTCAACCAAGAGCAGGAGTAGCTTTAGTAGAGCAACATATAGAGTTATTAAACTTCCTTGATACAGAGGGAGGAGCAGATTTACTGCCTTCAACTATAGATTCTTATACAAGACAGAATAAATATGAGAATTGTGAAAAAGGAATAGAGGAATCTAAAAAAGCAGGAAGATCATTACTTAATGGATTCCCAGGTGTAAACCATGGAGTTAAAGGTTGTAGAGAGGTTGTAGAAGCAGTAAATTTACCTCTACAATTAAGACATGGAACTCCAGATGCAAGATTATTATCAGAGATAATGTTAGCAGCAGGATACACTTCAAACGAGGGTGGAGGAATATCTTATAACATTCCTTACGCAAAATCAGTTACTCTTGAGCAAACAATAAGAGATTGGCAATATTGTGATAGATTAGTTGGATTATATGAAGAAAAAGGGGTATCTATCAATAGAGAACCGTTTGGACCATTAACAGGAACTTTAGTTCCGCCATCAATATCAAATGCAGTTCAGATAATCGAATGTTTATTAGCAGCTGAGCAAGGAGTTAAAAATATAACTTTAGGATATGGACAATGTGGAAACTTAGTTCAAGACGTTGCAGCAGTAAGATCTATGATGGAGCAAGCTGAAGAGTATTGTAAAGAGTTTGGATATGAAAATATGCAACTGACATCTGTATTCCACCAATGGATGGGTGGATTCCCAGAGGATGAAGCTAAGGCGTTTGGAGTAATTTCAAATGGTGCTTCAGCAGCAGCATTAGCAGGAGCAACAAAAGTTATTGTAAAAACACCTCACGAAGCTATTGGAGTTCCAACAAAAGAGGCAAATGCAATGGGTATCAGAGCAACAAAAATGGTGTTAAACTTATTAAGAGGTCAAAAGTTACCAAACTCTGAAGAGGTTCAATTCGAGAAAGATATGATTAAAAAAGAAGTGAAGCAAATTATAGATAAAGTGTTAGAGTTAGGAGAGGGAGATTTAGCAGTAGGAACTGTTAAAGCTTTCGAGCAAGGAGTATTAGATATTCCGTTTGCACCATCTAAGTATAATGCAGGAAAAATGTTACCTGCAAGAGATAACAATGGAATGATCAGATACCTAAATGCAGGAAACTTACCACTATCAGAAGAAATAAAAGCTTTCCATACTGCAAAATTACAAGAGAGAGCAGAATTTGAAGGAAGAGAGATCAGTTTCCAAATGACAGTAGATGATATATTTGCTGTTGGAAAAGGAACTTTAATTGGAAGACCAGCAGGAAAATAGTTAGAATAAATAGAAGTTAAAAAGTTTGATTTATTATATAAGGTTAGGGGAAGAGATTCCCCTCGTAAAAATCAGGAGGAATTAAAATGAGAATAGTTGATGTAGTATGTTCAGCAGGAAAAACAGGATTCTATTTCGATGATCAAAGAGCTATAAAAAAGGGAGCAGGACATGATGGATTTGCTTATGTAGGAGAACCAATGACAGAAGGTTTTTCTTCAATAAGACAAGCTGGAGAGTCAATATCTGTTCAACTTATTTTAGAAGATGGTCAAGTTGCATTTGGAGATTGTGCAGCAGTACAATATTCAGGAGCGGGAGGAAGAGACCCATTATTCTTAGCTAAAGATTTTATTCCTGTAATAGAGAAAGAGATTGCTCCAAAATTAATAGGAAAAGAGTTAGAAAACTTTAAATGTTTAGCAGAAGAGTTTGATGGAATGTTGTTAGATGGAAAAAGATTACATACTGCAATCAGATATGGAATTACTCAAGCTTTACTAGATGCAGTAGCAAAAGCTAGAAGAGTTACTATGGCTGAAGTTATTCAAAAAGATTACAATACAGGTTTAGAGATTTCTAAGAGACCTATATTTACTCAATCAGGAGATAACAGATATGAAAATGCAGACAAAATGATTATAAAATCTGCTGATGTTTTACCTCATGCTTTAATAAATCATGTTGAAACAAAGTTAGGAAATAAAGGGGAGCTATTACTTGAGTATGTTGGATGGTTAAGAGATAGAATTATCCACTTAAGAGATACAGAAGATTACGCACCTATTTTACATATAGATGTATACGGAACAATTGGAGCGGCATTTGATTGTGATACTATAAAAATGGCAGATTATTTACAAACTTTAGTGGATGCAGCAAAACCATTTAAATTAAGAATCGAAGGTCCTATGGATGTAGAGGATAGAGATAAGCAAATTGAAGCTTTAGCAGCATTAACAGCTGAAGTGGATAAGAGAGATATGGGAATAGAGTTAGTTGCTGATGAATGGTGTAATACTTACGAGGATATCGTAGCTTTCGCAGATGCAAAAGCAGGTCACGTAGTTCAAATAAAAACTCCAGATTTAGGAGGAGTAAATAACATAGCAGAAGCAATTCTTTATTGTAATAAAGTTGGAATCGGGTCATATTCGGGTGGAACATGTAACGAGACTAACAGATCAGCTGAAGTTACTACAAATATAGCTATGGCTTGTGGAGCTCTTCAAGTATTAGCAAAACCAGGAATGGGTGTTGACGAAGGATTTATGATTGTGTTCAACGAAATGAGTAGAGTAGAAGCTTTAGTAAACAGAAGAAAGTAATAGACTTTTGATTCTGGAAAAGGTGGGGGTATCCTACCTTTTCCTTTAATTTTATAGAATAGTATAAGAGGTGAAAAAATGACAATAAATAAACCAGCGAAATGTGGAACATTAGAATCTAATGATATATTTATTATGCTAACTCCTTATGAAAATGGAGTTGTTATTGAATTAGAAAGTGTTGTAGAAAAGCAATTTGGAAATCATATCAGAATGGTTATAGAAGAAAAAATAAAAGAGATGGGAATTACATCTATATTAGTTAAAGCTCAAGATAAAGGGGCTCTTGATTATACAATAAGAGCAAGAGTAGAGGGAGCTATAAAAAGAGGTTATTAAAATTTCCTTTAAGGTGAGGTGTTAGTGTGAAATTAAGAAGAACGATGTTATTTATGCCAGGAAATAATCCAGGGATGCTTCAAACAGCAGATACATTTGGAGCAGATTCGGTTATATTTGATTTAGAAGATGCGGTGGCTTTGACTGAAAAGGATGCAGCGAGAATATTGGTAACAGAAGCTATGAAAACAATGAATTATGGAGATACAGAGGTTGTAATAAGAATAAATCCATTATCATCTCCGTTTGCAATGGAGGACATTGATAAAATGGCGAGATTAAAGCCGGATGCCATTCTTTTACCAAAAGCAACTCCCGAGGATATTGCTATATTAGAAAAAGAGTTGGAGAGAGTTGAGAAAGAGGAAGGGTTTGAGACCGGTGAGATAAAGGTTCATGCTTTAGTAGAAACAGCTTATGGAGTGGAGACGGTTTATGAAACTTTAAAAACATCTAAAAGAATAGAAGCTGTACTGTTAGGAGGAGAAGATTTAGCAGCGGACTTAGCAGTGAAAAGAACTAAAGATTCAGATGAGTTATTCTATGCTAGAACAAAAATTGTAAATGCTTGTAAAGCTTTAAAAATAGATGCTGTAGACACACCTTTTACAGATACAAACGACTATGAAGGATTAGAAGCTGATTCTAGAAAGGCTAAGATGCTAGGATTTACAGGGAAGTTAGCTATAAATCCAAGACAGATTGATACAATTCATAATGTATATTCTCCAACAAAACAAGAGATAAATCACGCATTAAGAGTAATGGCAGCAAAAGAGGATGCAGAAAAAGAGGGGTTAGGAGTATTCTCTCTAGATGGGAAAATGGTTGACCTTCCAATTATAAACAGAGCTATTCAGACTTTAGAGATTGCTGAAATGATTGGTTTAATAGATTAATTTTAAAGGTGAGGTGTTCTAATGAAAAATATTTTAGGAAGAGATATTCCTGAATTTATAGATGGATATGGAGAGGTAAAGCAATATGAGGGATACCTTTCAAAAAAAGATGGAGCAATAAAAAAGAATTTTAAGTTTAAAACTGTAACTAGAGAAGACTCTAAGTTACATAGAGATTTAAATGAATTAATGGATAAGTTACCATTAAAAGATGGTATGGTTGTATCTTTTCATCACCATTTGAGAAATGGAGACTATATTTTAAACATGGTTATGGAGGAGATTGCAAGAAGGGGCTATAAAGATATTACGATTGCAGCAAGTTCAATTTTTCCATGTCATAAAGGGTTAGTAAAGATGATGGAGGATAAAGTTGTAACAGGAATATATGCAGCTTATATCTCAGGACCAGTAGCAGAGGCTATATCTAACGGAAAGCTTTCTAAACCCGCAATCATGCATACTCATGGTGGAAGGGCGAGAATATTTGAATCAGGAGAGAGAAATATTGATATCGCATTTATGGCAGCTCCAACAAGTGATGAATATGGTAATATAAACGGTGTAGATGGGAAGTCAGCTTGTGGAGCTTTAGGCTATGCTCACACAGATGCAGAGCTAGCGGATATCGTTGTAGCGATAACAGATAATTTAGTAGAGTTTCCAAATTCAACAATAGAGATAAATCAAACATATGTCGATTATGTTTTAGTTGTAGACGCTATCGGAGATCCAAATGGAATTGTATCAGGAACAACTCAAATTACTAAAAATCCGATTGGATTAAAAGTAGCTGATTTAACGGCAAGATTTATAGAAGAGTCAGGATACTTAAAAAATGGAATGAGTTTCCAAACAGGAGCAGGAGGAATATCTTTAGCTGTAGCAGCTCAACTTAAAAATATAATGAAGCAAAAAGAGATTTGTGGAAGTTTTGCTTCAGGTGGAATAACAGGATATATAGTTGATATGTATAAAGAGGGATTGTTTAAAGCTTTATTTGATGTACAATGTTTTGATTTAGATGCCATAAAGTCAGCTAAAGAAAATTCAGCGCATATAACAATGTCAGCTTCTATGTATGCTAATGCAAACAATAAAGGAGCTGTAGTAAATAAGCTTGATGTTGTTATTTTAGGAGCAACAGAGATTGATACAAACTTTAATGTGAACGTAACGACAGGATCTAACGGAGTTATAATGGGAGGATCAGGAGGACATTCAGATACAGCAGCAGGATCAAAGCTTTGTATAATAGTATCTCAACTTGTAAACTCTAGACTATCTGTTGTAAAAGATAGAGTTACGACATTGACAACTCCAGGAGAAACAGTAGATATACTTGTTACTGAAAGAGGGATTGCAATAAATCCATTAAGAAAAGACTTGATTGAAATATTTAAGGATTCTAAGCTTCCTATAAAATCGATTGAGGAGTTAAGAGAGATTGCAAAAGCTATGACAGGACAAGAAAATGATATTGAGTTTGAAGAAGAAATTGTAGCAGTTGTAGAGTATAGAGATGGAACTGTTATTGATACAATAAAAAAAATAAAAAATTAAAACTTTTTTATAAAAAACTCGGTCTAAAAGTTATAATAAAGAATAAAAGTGTAAATAAAGTAATATCCCCCCGTTTTAAAAGAACCTCATTTGAGGTTCTTTTAATTTTTTGGAGAATAAATATAAAGGAAAAAAATGGTAAAATAGGAAATAATACTTCAGGAGGATGATGCAATGATACAAAATATAAAAAACTATGTAAGTGAGTTACAGTTAACACATTTTTATAGTCAAATGAAGGGGGCGTTTGAGAATTATAAACGTTCGAATTCAAATCTTTGGGCAAATACACTTTGTTATTTTACAACTCTATCTTTTATTCCAATATTAGCGATAGCTTTTAGTATTGGTCGATGGTTTGGTATAGATAATTATTATTTAAGGCAATTAACAGAAAGTTCTCCGTTGAATGAAGAAACTATCAAATTAATTTTAGATATAGCTCAAAATTTATTACAAAATACTCGGAGCGGAGTGATAGCAGGAGTTGGATTTATATCCTTGGGATGGGTTATTGTTTCGATGTTCTCTGTAATCGAAAAAGCTTTAAATAGTATTTGGGATATAAAAAGAACTAGAAATTTTTTTAGAAAAGTAAGTGACTATTTACTTGTGTTTTTTCTGTTGCCTATAAGTGTTATAGGTGCAAATGTTTTAAATAATATAAAAGTAGAATTTTTATATGTAGAGCATATATTGAATTTAGTGGCTCCATATTTAGCGTTATGGATATTTTTTATATTTTTTTATATGGTTTTACCAAATACAAAAGTAGCTTTAGTTCCAACTATTTGGAGTAGCTTTATAGTTTCGTTTTTACTTAATCAAAGCAATATGCTTTTAGTAAAATTACAAATAATAATAGCAACATATAATAAGATTTATGGAAGTTTTTCAGTATTGTTATTATCATTAATTTGGCTCAAAGTTGTTTGGTTTTTAATATTAATTGGAGCACATTTTTCATACGTTTTACAAAATAGAGAGAATTTGGGAAAAATAGAGGATATAAAAAAAATTAATTTCAAGTCTAAGTATTTAGTTACAAAAAAAGTATTGTTATTTTTAGTTAAAAATTATTTAGATAATGAGAAACCAGTTTCGGCTCTGCAAATTTCGCAAGAGTTGAAAATTCCGATGGAGTTAAGTAGAAATGTTTTAGAAGAGTTAAAAAAGTTAGAATATATCTCTGTAATAGAAAGTGATACCAACGATGAAAAAAGATGTAAGCTTACAATGAGTGTAGAGATTATAACGTTTAAAAAACTATATGAAGATTTAGAAACTGTAGGAGAGAATTTAGAAATTGAGGTTGTAAATTTTGATGAAAATATCAAACTAATAGACTATTTTAAAAATATTTGATTGACAAAGTTTTTAAAATATAATATATTTTATCTACATAACGTATGTAGGAGGATTTTCATGAGAGATAAAATACAAGAAATACTTACAAATGATGTGAAAGCATCTTTAAGTAAAGTGGCGAAAGAGTTAGAGATGCCGCTAATAGAAGTTTTAAGACAAGCACCAACAGTAAAAAAATATGATGTAGCTAAAATAGATGATCTATTTGCAGTTTTAAGAAGTTGGGAAAAAGTATTTTTAATAGTTATAACACCAGCATTTGTAATTGAGATTCAAGATAAATTTGCCGAAGGATTCTATGGACATGGATATTTCAATTTCCATGATAAAAACTCTTCTATTGGAGGACACTTAAGCGTTGACAAAATAAAAGAGATTTTCTTAGTAAAAGATGTTATGTTCGGAAGAGAAAGCTATTCAATTAGATTCTATGGAGAGGATGAAAAAGAGATTTTTGCAATCTACGTTCCAAGAGATGAAAAGAAGGAATTAATTCAAGAGTGTGTAGATAGTTTTAAAAGTTTATAAGAATGAAAAAAGGAAGAGAAATTTAAATCTCTTCCTTTTATTTTTATATAGTTATTTTATTGAATTCATTATAGAAAGTCCAAATTCTTTTGCTTTGTTTAAATCAGATTCATCTGGATGAGATTTAGCAGCTTCCCATCTCTTTGTTCTTTCTTCACTTGCGGCCATTCTATGATCTGAAGGTAGTGTTGAGAACCAAGCAATCAACTTAGGATCAATTGCACCTTGACAGAAGTAACCTCCAAGAACATTGTTGTTATTATCTTTTAAAAGTGTTTCGATATTAGTTACGCAATCTTTTGCGTGGTCTGAGTCAGGGTAAGCTCCTAAAGTAAAGAAATAAGCGACATTTTTATCGAAGATTTGTTTAGATAAAGTTAAAGCTGTTTGATCAAAAGTAGCTCTATCAATCCATCCTCCAACAAAGATTAAATCGTAGTCTAAATTAACAATTTCAGAAATTGGAAGAAGACTAGCTTCTGGAATATTTTCATGTATAGCTTTTGCTACTTTTTCAGTATTTCCAGTTTTTGATGAGTATGTAATAAGTATTTTCATAAAATTTAAATCCTCCTATTATTTTTGATTAAATTTGAATTCTTTATAAAAATAAAGTTTAATAGCTTTTCCGTTTAACATAACAGGAGTAAGTTTCCATCTTTTTAAAGTTTTTTCAACTTCGTTTTGGAATCCTAAGCTATCTTTATTGTTGTAGAATTTAACCTCTTCAATTTCACCATTTAATCCAACAAGGAATCTAACTTTAATAGAAACTTCCTTATTATAACTAATTCTTTTAGCGGCTAAAGGATAGTCGGGATCTGGTTGAGAAATAAATGAATATGTTAAACCTTGCACACCTTGATTTTTAGCAGCAAAAACACCTTGAGATAATTCAATTAAATCATCGCTATTATTGCTTGGTGCTTTAGATTGCTGAGATTCAGATTTTTTTGTTGTTTTTTTATCTTCTGTAATCTCTTTTTTAGGAATCTTTTTTTCGGGTATTTTTTTTGGTTTTTCAACTTTTTTTTCAGGTTCCTTTTTAATAACTTCGAGTTTTTTTTCTTCAACTTTAGGTTCAGGAATTGGTTCTGGTTTTGGAACTTCTTCAATAATCTCTTCCTGAATTTCTTCGATTTGAGTTTGCTCTTGAACTGGCTCAGAAGGTTGGAATGAGTTAAAGTTTACAGAAATAGAAGGGGTACTAAAATCGTTTCCTATATTATCGATTTCATAGTTTTTATTGATATTTAGAGAAAAACCAAAAATAAAGATAAATATATGTAAAGCAATAGAATAAATAACAAATTTCATAATTCCTCCAAAAAACAAGTAATAATTTTGTAATAATTATATCAAAAAATATTTTAATTATCAAATTATTTATTAAAAAATACTTTGTGTGAAAAATATATTGACTATTTGGTACAAAGTTAATATAATAACTTTGAATATCAAATTATTAAAAATTAGGAGGGAAATAGATGATAGATATGATCAAAGCTGGAGGACCACTTATGGGAGTGATAATTTTCCTTTCGGTAGCAGGATTAACAGTAATATTAGAGAGAGGTTACTATTTCTTTAAGAACGAAAAAGATAACGGTGAATTATTGATAACACATTTAGAAAAATTTATAAAAAATAATGAAAAAGATAGAGCAATAAAAGCTTGTGATTCTTTTAAGAATACATCTGCAAAAGTTATGAAAACAATTTTAATAGAGTATAACGGTGGAAAAATGAACTGTTGCACTTATGATTACTTGGAAGAAAAGGCAAGAGAGTGTGCGCTAAGAGAGATGCCAAAATTAGAAAGACATATGTGGATATTAGCATTAGCAGCTAATGTTACACCACTGGCAGGACTGTTAGGAACAGTTACAGGAATGATTGGTGCGTTTACAGCGATGTCAAAGCATGGAGCAGGAGATCCAACAGTTTTAGCATTTGGAATATCTCAAGCACTTATTACAACAGCATCAGGTCTTATAGTTGCTATTCCAGCACTTATATTCTATAACTTCTATCAAAAGAAGATAGAAAAAGCTATGCTTGATATGGAAAAAAATGTAGTGGAGTTTATAAATATATTAAGAAAAATGTAGGAGAGTAGTAATGTTAAAATCAAAAGGATTTTTGAACTATCAAAGAAAGCAATTGACACCTGATTTAACACCTTTAATTGATGTTGTATTCTTGTTGCTAATATTTTTTATGGTTGCAACAACATTTGATGATATGAAAGGAATGAAAATAGATTTACCAAAATCTGAAGTTGCTGAAATAGTAGAAGCAACAGATAAGGTATCAGTTTTAGTGACGGTTGATGGTCAATTAAAATTAAAAATAGATAGAAGAAATGATAGTTCGATGATAGATATAACAAAAGATGAATTGTCAGAAAAAATTAAACAAACAATCGTAACGATGGAGAACAAAAGAGTTGCAATATTAGCTGATAGAGGAATAGATTATGGAGATGTTGTCGATATAATGTCAGATATAAAGTTAGCAGGAGCAGCAGCGATAGATATAGAGACTAAAGGGAAGTGATTAAACAATGCGTTTTGAAGTTAGACATAAAAGCCACCATAATTCATCAGGATTAATAGGAAAATATTATCCACAAAGGAGAATTACAGAGCAAGATTTCTTAAATAAATTATCAGAGGAGCCAAAGGATGTACCAAGAGCAATCTATGTACATACACCATACTGCGATAAAATCTGTTCGTTCTGTAACTTAAATAGAGAGCAACTTAGTGGAAGTTTAGATTCTTATGCTGATTACCTAGTTGAAGAGTTTGATAAATATGGACAATATAGATACTTTAAAGAAAAAGGTGTCGATGTAATATATTTTGGTGGAGGAACACCGACTGTTTATAAAAATGATCAGCTAGAAAGAATACTTCAAAGTGTAAATAGAAATATAATCTTTGCAGAGGGATATGAGTTTACATTAGAAACAACACTACACAACTTAAATCCAGAAAAAATAGAGTTAATGAACAAATATGGAGTAAATAGGTTATCTGTAGGAATTCAAAGTTTCTCAGACGAAGGAAGAAAATTCTACAATAGAACTTATACTAAAGCTGAAGTGAAAGATAGATTGTTAGATTTAAAATCAAAGTTTAACGGTGAAGTATGTATAGATATTATCTATAATCATCCAACTCAAACAGTAGAGGATGCAAGAGAAGATGCAAGAGTTATAAAAGAGTTAGATTTAGGAAGTTCGAGCTTCTACTCGTTAATGGTTCATGAAGGTTCAACACTATCTCATGATATAAAGGATGAGAAGGTAAAACTACAAGATGATTTAAAAAGAGAGAGAGAGTTACATGACGCTTTCGTAAAAGAGTTAACAACAGATAGCGATTACTATGTTTTAGAATTAACTAAGATAGCTAAAGCAGGAAGAGATAACTATAAATATATAAAAACAAGAACATTCGGAGGAGATACGTTCCCAATCGGTGTAGGTGCTGGTGGAAATGTTGATAATGTATCTGTATTTAGAATGAAAAAAGAGATGGGAATGTTTGTTGAGAAAAGTGAGTATCAACAAAGATTAGATAGGTTTAATGGATTATTCCAGTTCCCAACAGTTGAAAAAGATGTAGTGAATGAGATTTTAAACTTTACAGAGCAAAAAGTATTTGAAGAGGTAATGTCTGAATTAAAGGCTGATGGGTTTGTAACAGAAAATGAAACACATTACCATTTAACGAGTGACGGTCTATTTTGGGGTAACAATATATCTAGAGAGGTTTTAACTACTGTAGTTGAAAAAACTTTAGAGGTAACAAAAAAGTAAAGTTTAGAGAGGGATTAAAGAAATGAACAAAAAAATAGCAGTATTAAGTTTACTAGTAACAGCTTTAGGTTATTCGAATGATGAATTTTTCTATGAAGAAGCTAGTAAAGGTGTTAAATTAAACGAGAGTGTTATATCTACAACAGGGTTTGAAACAGCACAAAGAAATGTAACAAATACAGTTACAGTTATAACAGCAAAAGATATTGAAGAGAAAAATTACCAATCAGTATCAGATGCTTTAAGAGATGTTCCAAGTGTAAATATAATTGGAGATCCAAAAGATCCGATTATAGATATGAGAGGGCAAGGAACAAAGGCAGCAGAGAATGTACAAGTTTTAATTGATGGAATTTCAACAGGATCATTAGATTCAAGTCATGGAAGAATGCCTATAAATACAGTTCCAGTTGAAAATATAGAAAAGATAGAAGTGATTCCAGGTGGAGGAGCGATACTTTATGGAAGTGGAACTAGAGGAGGAGTAATTAATATAATTACTAAATCTGGTGCGGGATATAAAGGTGGATCTGTATCTAGTGAATTTACTAGTTTTGGAACTAAAAAAGGTGATGTATCATTTGGAACTACTGTAGGAGATTTCGGAGTAGGAATTAACTATACAAAAAATGATTACAAAGGTTTCAGAGATGGAGATGAATCAGATTCAGAATTCTTCGAAGGAAGTTTAAAGTATAAAATTGATGAAAATCAAAATATTACTTTAAAATATTCAAGATATGATGAAAATGCAACATCACCAGAAAGATTGACAAAAGAGCAGTTATCAGACCCAACACAGTCAGGGCTTACAAGTTCAAAAGATTTAGCGATGCTTGATGTGATTAAAGATGAATTTAACTTAAAATATGAAAATAAAATAAATGATAATTTAAAGTTAGACATACTATCGTTCTATCAAGAATCAGATATTGAAACTGTAGGAACTAAGGGAAGTGGAAGAATAGAACTAGAGGATAAAAAAGTTGGATTTAAACCGAAGCTTCAATTAAAGTATGGAGAAAATAATGAGATTGTATTCGGGTATGATTTTATATCTCAAGAGATGAATAGAGTTACAGGTTCGAGTACAAACTATAATCTAAGTGATTTTACTAAAATGACAAACAGTGGGTTTGTTTTAAATAGAAATAGATTTGGAAAGATTGAATTCACTCAAGGTTTCAGATATGAACGTGCTGATTATGATTTAAAAAGAAAAGATAATACTAGAAACCTAGATGAAAAAATAACAAAAGAAAATTATGCAGCAGAAGCGACAGTGAATTATCTGTATTCAGATACAGGAAATGTATATGCAAAGATAGAAAGAGGATTTAGATCACCTCTTCCACCAGAGATGGCAAATACGAAGGATTATTCATTAAGTAAGGCTGATTCAGAAACATATTTAACTTATGAGTTAGGTGCAAAAGACTATATTTTAGGAAGTTATGTAAATGGAGCAGTATACTATACAGAAACAGATAATGAGATAGCAAGAGTAGCTATTCCGGGGACATTCTATTTCGATTACTATAATATAGGAAAAACTAAAAGATATGGAGCTGAGTTATCAGCAGAGCAATACTTTGGAAAATTAACTGTTAGAGAAAGTTATGCTCTTATAAAAACAGAGATATTAGAATCAGCAAATTCTAAATTAGAAGGAAAAGAGATAAGCGATGTACCTACGAATAAGTTATCGTTAGGATTATCTTATGAGGTAACACCAAAGTTTACAGTTTTAACAGAGACTGTTTATACATCAGCTTATTACATAAATGATGAAAACACTGGAGGAAAACAAAACGAAAATATTGTTACAAATGTAACATTTAACTATAATCCAACAGAAACATTAAAATTATACACAGGGGTAAGAAACCTGTTTAATGAGAAATACTATAACTCTATAAAATCAGATGGAAAATATTTTGATCCAGCAGCAGAAAGAAGTTTCTATGCAGGATTTAAATATAACTTCTAAAAACAGGGAGAATTAATATGAAGAAACATGTGTCATTAATATTAATTCTGGGAATAATACTGACAGGAACACTTTCTATTGGTTTAGGAAGTGTTTCTGTGCCATTGGAGCAATTATTTTCAATGTCAACTGCCCCAGATTATATAAAAACAATAATTTATGAAATAAGATTACCAAGAATAATTATGGCGCTATTAATAGGGATGATGCTATCATCAAGTGGTGTTGTGGTTCAAGCTGTGTTTCAAAATCCTTTAGCGGATCCTTATATAATAGGGATAGCAGCAAGTGCGACATTTGGAGCAGTAATAGCTTATGTATTCCAATTACCAGATATATTTTACGGAGTGCTAGCATTCTTATCTTGTTTAATAAGTACTTTTGTAATATTCAAGCTTTCAAATAGAAATGGAAAAGTTGATATAACAACACTATTGATAGTAGGGATAGCTGTCTCGTCATTTATAGGTGCGTTTACATCGTTTGCTATGTATCTTATAGGTGAGGAATCATTTAAAATTACTATGTGGTTAATGGGGTATTTAGGAGGAGCAACGTGGACAAAGGTAGCACTTTTATTTGTACCATTAGTATTTTCTCTAATCTTCTTCTATCTACAAAGAAATCAGTTGGATGCTCTGCTATCAGGAGATGAAGAAGCAAACTCTTTAGGAGTTGATGTTCATGCATTAAAAGCAAAGGTTTTAACTGTTTCTGCTTTAGTAGTAGCTTTTTCAGTAGCTTTTTCAGGAATGATAGGATTTGTAGGTTTAATTATACCTCATTCAATAAGAATGTTGGTGGGACCTTCAAACTCAAAACTAATTCCAAATTCAGCTTTAGCAGGAGGATTCTTCTTACTAATTTGTGATACTATTGGAAGACTTTTATTAGCACCAGTTGAGATTCCTATAGGTGTGGTTACAGCCTTCTTTGGAGCGCCATTCTTTTTATATCTAGCATTTAAATCTAAAGGAGGAAGATAAGATGGGTATTAAAGTTGAAAATCTATCTTTTTCTTATGGAGATAGAGCTATTTTAAAGAATTTAAAAGTTCAAATAAAAAAAGGAAAGATGACAGGAATATTAGGGCCGAATGGATGTGGAAAGTCAACTTTTTTAAAAAATATACTTGGTTATTTAACTCCAAATAGTGGGGAGATTATTTTCAATGGAAAAGATACAGCTGGGTTATCTAAAAAAGATAAAGCTAAACTTGTATCGTTAGTTCCACAAAAATCAAATTTAATGACAAATATGTCTGTGAAAGATTTCGTTTTAATGGGGAGATTACCTCATTTAAAATCGAGTTGGGCAGGATATACATTTGATGATAAAAAAAAGGTAGAGGATAATCTAAATTTTTTAGGATTATATAAATTTAGTGAAAGAGTAGCGGTAAGTTTATCTGGAGGAGAGTTCCAAAGGGTATTGTTAGCAAGAGCATTAACTCAAGAACCAGAGATACTACTTTTAGATGAACCAACTTCGGCACTTGATTTAAATCACGCTGTAGAGTTACTAAATAAAGTTAAGAGTTTATCTTTAGAAAAATCACTGACAAGTGTCGCAGTTCTTCATGATCTTAATTTAGCGGCAATGTTTTGTGATGAATTAATAATGATGAAAGATGGAGAGATTAAGTTCCAAGGGACACCATTAGAAGTTTTAACAGAGGAAAATTTAAGAGCAGTTTATAATCTGAAATCAAAGGTTATAAAAGATGAAAATGGGATACCATATATTATTCCATTAGTATAGGGAGAGATTATGAAAAAATTAGCAATTTTAGCATTCACAGTTTTGATGAGTAATTTTGCCTTTGCTTTAAAGTTAGAGAATGGATTTATTGTAGATTCTAGAGGTAACAAAGTAGAGGAAAAAGAATATAAGAAAGTTTTAATATTAGACCCCGCAGCGGTTGAATCATTTTATTTGATTGAAGGAGAGAAAAGTATTGTAGCTATAGCAGATACAGCAAAAAATCCTATATGGCCACAAGAGAAAACAAAAGACCTCCCAAAAGCAGGAACTATAATGAAGCCATCGATAGAGCAGGTTCTAAGTTTTACTCCAGACCTTGTAATATTAAATACAATGTCTGAAGCATTTGGAGAGAGCTTAAAAGCTAGAAAATTAAATTTTATAATAAATGAAGCGAACTCTTTTGATCAAATTTTAGAAAATTTAGAGGTGTATGGGGTAATAACTGGTCAAAGAGAAAAATCAGAAAAGTTAGTACAGGATTATAAATCTAAGTTAGGTGAGATAAAACAAAAGATAGAGGAAAAACCATTGAATATTAAGGGAGCGTTTTTATTCTCGACATCTCCAATGATGGTGTTTACTCCGAACTCTTTACCAGGACAGATATTTGATACCTTAGGTATTGAGAATATAGCAAAAGGGTTGCCAGGAGGAAGACCAATACTTTCACCAGAATATTTATTAGCTCAAAATCCAGATCTATTAGTTGGATCAATGGCGATAAAAAATAAAAATGATATTTTAAATAGCAACCCAGTTGTAAAACAAACTAAAGCAGGGCAAAAAGGTAATATGATGATAATTGATTCAGATAAAATACTGAGAGGAACTCCGAGAGTTATAGATGCTCTAGAAGAGTTGTATCAGGAGTTATCGAATGTTAAATAGTATTTTTAAATACTATCTAAAAGAAAGAAAACTGCTAACTTATTTTTTAGTTAGCAGTTTTTTTGTAACTGGTTTGGACTTATATGGCCCGATAGTAGTTCAAAACCTGATAGATACATCAATACCGAATAAAAATGTTAAAGAGTTCTTTATGTTCTCAGCAGCCCTTTTAGGAATATATGTGTTTAGGTTATTGTTGTCTGTTTATTCTAGTTCGAGAGGACAGTTGATGGGAAATAGAATAAAGTTTCTGATGAGAGAGGATTTGTTCAAGAAAATTTTAAGTCAACCAGATACATATTTTATGAAAAATCAAAGTGGAGATATAATATCAAGAGTGACAAGTGATTTAGAAAATGTTTCAGCTCTTTTATACAGAGGTTTAGAAGATTTTCTATTTTCTATACTATCGATAATTGGTGCAGTTGTTCTTATGGCTAATTTCAATTTAAAATTGACCCTATTAACGATGATACCTCTGCCTTTAGCTGTTTATTTTACAATTTATCAAAATAAAAAGTTAAAGATAGGTTATGGTTTAGTAAGAGAGAGATTTTCAGGTCTTACTTCAAAAATTCACGACTCTTTAAAAACTGTATTTTTTATAAAGGATAATGTTTTAGAAGATGATATATTAGAAAAGTTTTCAGAAAAAAATAAAGAGCTTTTAGATGTAGAGAAAACAAATATATTTAATACATCTGCTCTTATGTCAGGAGTTAATTTTTACAATCAACTTACACAACTGATAGTGATATTTATAGGTGGGTATATGCATATAAATGATGAAATAAGTCTAGGAGTTATCGTAGGGTTCATATTACTGACAAATAGATTTAGGATATATCTACTAAGATTGATGGGATTGATAGATGTTTTCCAAAGAGGAGCAACAGGAATTGGAAGATTTTTAGATATTATGAATATTCCAGATGAAAAGAATGGAGATATTCAAATGACTGACGAGATAAAAAAAATAGAAGTTAAAGGTTTAAGCTTCTCTTTTGGCAATCAAGATGTAATAAAAGATTTGTCTTTAGTGATTGAAAAAGGTGAAAAAGTAGCCTTCGTAGGAGAGAGTGGAGTTGGAAAAACAACGATTTTCTCACTTTTAAAAAGAACATTTCTACCTGAAGAAAACAGGATATTAATAAATAATCACTGTATAACAGATTTAGAAAGAGAGAGTCTACTTAATAAAATAGCAGTAGTTGATCAAAGAGATAGTTTGATGAATGAAACAATTTTAGATAATATAAAAGTTGTGAAAAAGGACGCTACTGATCAGGAGATAATGAAAGCCTTAGAATTAGCTCAATTGAAGGAGTTTGTAGAGAATCTTGAGCACAAAGAAAAGACTAAGTTAGGTCAAGGTGGAGTTAATTTGAGTTCGGGGCAAAAGCAAAGATTAGCTATGGCAAGGCTCTTTTTAAAGAATCCAGAGATTATAATGTTAGATGAAGGAACATCAGCACTAGATAATATCCTAGAGAAAAAAATTATGGATAACATCTTAGAAAAGTTTGATGATAAAATAATAATCTCGATTGCTCATAGATTAAATACGATAAAAGAGTTTGATAAAATTGTTGTTTTGGGAAAAGAGGGTATCAAAGAGATGGGAGATTATAAAACCTTAATGGAAAAACAGGGAGAGTTCTTCAGAATGTATAAAGCCGGGAATTTATAATCATACAAAAAAAGTGTAATTAATTCTTGACAAAGTTTGTAAAAAAATATACTATATGAGTATATAATATTTTGAGATACAAACTTAAAGGAGATTGAATATTTATGATGAAAATGGCAATGAATTTAAATAAAGATGAATTAAGAAAAGAGATAGATGAGTTTGAAGGAAGTTTTAAATCAGTAGTTTTAGGAACGGTTTCTAAAAATGGAGAGATTGATGTTACTTATGCTCCGTATGTAAAATATGAAGGTGCAGGATACATTTTTATCAGTGAAATAGGAGATCACTATGATAACTTAGTAGAGAACACTCAAAAGTTTGAGATTATGTTCTTACAAGATGAAAGTGAAGCGGCATCAGTGTTAGTAAGAAAGAGATTAAGATATAATGTTACAGCTGAATTCCAACCAAGAGATGAGAGATTTGAAACTATTTTAGATATTTTCGAAGAGAGAATGGGACATGGAGTTAAGGTAGTGCGTAAGATGGAAGATTTCCATTTAGTAAAATTAGATGTAATTGATGGAAGATTTGTTAAAGGTTTTGGTCAAGCGTTTAATTTAAAAGGTGATGATATCATTCATATGACTGGAGATAAAAAAACTCATAGATAAGAAAAGGATTATTGTGACTCTGTAAAGTTACAATAATCCTTTTTTTTAGAACTTATCAATATGAATTTTAGAAAAGTCCATATCGTTTTCATTTCGAGGTATTTTTTCTTCGTTTGGATATCCTAGTGAAATAATTGAAACTATTTTGAAATGAGATGGAATTGATAATAAATTTTTTATATAAATTTCAGAATCGATTCCATCACTAGTTTTTCTATCTTTTACATTTATCCAGCAACTACCTAATCCAAGTTGAAAAGCTTTTAGTTGAATTGTGAATGATGCAATAGAGGAGTCTTCGTTCCAAGTGTTTGATGTCTCAGGATTTCCGAGAACAACAATTGCTGCATTAGCTTCACTTAGCATAGCTGAACCAACTTTTTTGGAAAGAGATAATTTATTTAAAATATCTTTGTTTTGAGTTAGAATTAATTCAAATGGTTTTAAGTTTCTTCCAGAAGGTGAGGCTAAAGTGGTTTTTAAAATTTCATTTAATTTTTCTTTTTCAATATTTTGTGTAGTATATTTTCTAATGGTTCTTCTTGATAAAAAATCCATATATCCTCCTCGTATAATTTTATTTTCTATATTATCATATAAAATAAAAAAATAAAAAGGAAAAAAATAAAAAGATAGAATAATATCAAAGAATACAAATAAGGAGGTAACAGGATAAAATGGTAAAATCGATTAAGGGATCTAGAACTGAGCAAAATTTATTAAAAGCTTTTGCAGGAGAGTCACAAGCAAGACAAAGATATACGATGTTTGCTGAAAAAGCTAAGAGTGAAGGGTATGAGCAGATAGCTGCATTGTTTGAAGAAACAGCTTTAAATGAGCAATATCATGCTAGAAGATTTTTCTCATTTTTAGAGGGAGGACCTGTTGAGATAACAGCAACATATCCAGCTGGAATTGTTGGAACAACTATGGAAAATTTAGAAGAGGCTGCTGAAGGTGAATATGAGGAGTGGGCAGAGCTTTATCCAGGATTTGCTGAGGTAGCAATAGAAGAGGGATATCCACAGGTAGCAGCAGCGTTTAAAGCTATAGTTGAAGTAGAAAAATTACATGAAAAAAGATATCGTAAACTTCTTGACAATTTAGGTAGAGAGTTAGTGTTTAAAAAAGATGAAGATGTGAGATGGAAGTGTAGAAAGTGTGGGTATGTTCATGCAGGTAAAGAAGCTCCTAAGGTGTGCCCATCATGCTTAGAAAAACAGAAAGAGTTTGAAATGGAATGTGTAAACTATTAAGATTGATTTAGAGAGGATATAATCCTCTCTATTTTTTCATTTCAAATTAAATTAAAAATAGTGTAGAATAGTAAAAAAGAAAAATAGGGGGGGAGAACAATGATGGGGGAAAGTTTAGCACTTTTAGCAGCTTTTGGATGGGTAGGAAGTTCTATTTTTTTAGAGAAAGCAAGTAAAGAAGCGGGAAGTTTGGCAGTAAACTTAATAAGATTAGTTTTAGCTATGGTATTTTTAGGTATGATAACACAGATGAATAGAGGGATGTTACTACCTTTAGATGTTTCTAAAGAATCTTTAAAGTATCTATCTGTATCAGGATTATTTGGATTATTTTTAGGAGATTTCTTTTTATTTAAAGCTTATTTGAAAATAGGTCCTCGAATTACACTGCTTGTGATGACATTTAGTCCTATAGCGGTGTCAATATTAAGCTTTTTTATTTTAGAGGAGAAAATAGAGTTATTTAAAGTAATAGGGATGTTATTGACAATAAGTGGAATTGCAATAGTCATTTTAAAGAAGAAAAGTGACCAGACTTTTTCAAAAGTAGGGTTTATGTATGCTGTATTAGCTATGTTAGGAGAGAGTTTTGGAATAGTTTTTACTCGGATGGGGTCGATAGATTATGATTCTTTTGCAACAATACAGGTTAGAACAATTCCAGCTATATTAGCTTTTATTTTATATATAACATATCGTAAAGAGTGGATGGATATAAAAGATGGAATAGTGAATAAAAAAGCGATGTTATATATAGTGTTAGGGACAATTGTAGCAACGATGGGTGTGACGTCTTTAGTTGAAGCTATGAAACATGCACACGTTGGGATTGTGAGTACGCTAGCTGCAACAAGTCCAATATTAATAATTCCAATATCAATAGTTTGTTTTAAAGAAAAAATATCTCCTTCAGAAGTAGTCGGTGCAATAATTTCTTTTGTTGGAATAACAACATTTTTCATACTATAAAACTTGATTTTTTGTAATAAAAACAATATAATTATTTTTAATAAAATAAAAAAGGAAGGGATAGAAGATAGAAATACAGGTCTTGGTTGAAAATAAAAGCTCAAATAAAGAGTTAGCGAAGGAGCATGGCCTCTCTTTATATATAGAAACAAAAGGTTTGAAAATATTATTTGATGTTGGAGAGAGCAAAAAGTTTTGGAAAAATGCTGAAAAATTAGGTTTAAATTTAGAAGAGGTAGATTATTTGATTTTATCTCATGGTCATAAAGATCATGGAGGCGGACTTTCATATTTTTTAAAGAAAAATAAAAAAGCAAAGATTTATTGTAGTGAATATTATTTTGAAAAGCACTATAAGAAAATCTTTGGAGCGTATATAGATATAGGAATACCATACGAGTATCTGGATGTTGAAAGATTTAATTTTGTAGAGAATATTTTAGAAATTGAGAATTTAAAATTATTCCATTGTTTTAATAGAGAGAGCTATAATCCTCTGAACGAAAGTCTTTATATAAAAAGTGATAATGGTGAGTATATAAAAGATAATTTCAAACACGAATTAAACTTGATAGTTGAGGAGGAAAAAGTTAAAGCTTTATTTATTGGATGTGCTCATAAGGGAGTAAATAATATCTTAGATGAATGTGAAGCTTATGGTGATAAAGTAAATGTAATAGTAGGAGGTTTTCACCTTTCGAGCAGAACAAGTTTAAATAAAAATGAAAAATATATAGATGAAGTTATAGATTATCTGAATAAAAGTAAAGTTGAAAGTCTGTATCCTTGTCACTGTACTGGCGAGTATGGTATAAAGCGAATGATAGAGAAGACTGGGATTTATATATCTGATATTCAAGTAGGGAATAAAATAAATTTATAATTGAAATAGGGAGAGAGCGTTGAAGTATAAAAAATTAGATGAAAAATTTCCAGAGTTTATAGAAAGTTTAAATAAAATAGTAAAAATCCCCAGCTTCTTAAAAGAAGATAAAAGTGGTTATCCGTTTGGAGAAGATATACAAAATGTATTAGAGGAAACTTTGAAAATATGTGAGGAGTTAGGTTTTAAAACTTTTATTGATCCAGAAGGGTATTATGGTTATGCTGAAATTGGAGATGGAGAAAAATTAGTAGGTGTTTTAGGACACTTGGATGTAGTTCCACCAGGTGATTTGAAAAAATGGAAAAATCCGCCATTTGAACCAAAAATTGAAGATGGGAAATATTTTGGAAGAGGAGCTCAAGATGACAAGGGGCCTACATTAGCTGCTATATATGCTCTGAAAATTTTATTAGAAACTGGATTTGAATTAGATTACAGAGTAAGATTTATCTTTGGTACAGATGAAGAAAATCTATGGAGAGATATGCCTAAATATGTAGAAAAAGAGGAGATGCCTACAGTAGGGTTTACACCAGATTCTAAATTTCCATTGATATATGCAGAAAAGGGTTTGTTGCAATGTAAGCTTATCGCTGAAAATGAAAGTGGAATGATATTTAAAGGTGGAGATGCATTTAACTCGGTTCCTTCGACGATTACAGTTGAAAACTCAAAAGGTCTTATAGAGACATTAGAAAAATTGAATTACGAGTATTTAGAAAAAAATGGATGCGTTGAAATAATTGGAAAAAGTGTTCATGCTCAAGTAGCTGAAACAGGTGTAAATGCAATCAATAGATATATGCATGCTTTGAATGAAAGTGGACAAAATACAAAATCTGGTAAATTTATAGTGGAAAATATTATTGGTTATAATTTTGCAGAACCTATTTTTGGAGAGATTAAAGATGAACATTCAGGAGAGTTAAAATTTAATATTGGTAAAATCGAATTTACAGAGAAAGAAGAAATTTTATGTATTGATATGAGAATACCGGTGACGTATAGTGTAGAAAATATAATAGAAACAATAACTAAAAAGGCTTCTGATTATGGATTTAGATATCAGGCACATGATTATTTGAAATCAATATATACACCTCTAGATTCTAGTTTAGTAAAAACATTGATGTCAGCTTATCAAGAAGTGACAGGAGATTTAATTTCTAGACCGATAGCTGGAGGGGGAGCTACATATGCAAGAGCAATAAATAACTGTGTAGCATTTGGTGCAGTTTTACCAAATAGCCCAAAAACAGAGCATCAACCGAATGAGTATATCGTGTTAGAAGACATAAAATTAGCTATGAAAATATATATGAGAGCATTTGAAAAATTTAAAGAGTACATATAAAAATAAAAGAATTAACGAGGATAAAAAAACATCCTCGTTTTTATTTTGATTAAAAAAAAATGAATTCAAGGTCATATTTTAATCGTAAAAACAATTGACTTCAGAATACTAAAAAGGTATACTTTGATTGAATATATATCAAATAAAATGAATTTTAGGAGGCAATTATGAGTAAAATAGTAGTAGTAGGAGCAAATCACGCTGGAACAGCAGCAATTAACACAATCTTATCGAACTACCCAAATCAAGAGGTGGTAGTATTTGACAAAAACTCAAACATTAGCTTTTTAGGATGTGGAATGGCTTTATGGATAGGAAAGCAAATTTCAGGACCTGAAGGATTATTCTACTCTTCACAAGAAAAATTAGAATGTAATGGTGCTAAAGTTCATATGGAAACAGAGATAAAAAGAGTAGATTTTGATAATAAAGTTGTTTATGGAATGGATAAGAATGGAAATGAGATAGTAGAATCTTATGATAAATTAATATTATCAACAGGATCGTTACCAATAGATTTACCAATTCCTGGAAAAGATTTAGAAAATGTTCAATTCGTAAAACTATATCAACATGCTGAAGATGTAATAAAAAAATTAGAAAATAAAGAGTTAAAAAATATAGTAGTAGTTGGAGCAGGGTATATTGGTGTTGAATTAGCTGAAGCTTTCCAAAGATGTGGAAAGAATGTAGAGCTAGTTGATTTAAGTGACAGTTGCTTATCAGGTTACTATGATTCTGAATTCAGAGAGATGATGAAAGAAAATATGGTAAAAAATGGAGTTAATGTAAACTTTGGAGAGAAAGTATTAGAGATCAAAGGAAATGGAAAAGTTGAGGAAGTTGTAACAGACAAGAAAACTTACAAAGCTGATATGGTTATTTTAGCTGTTGGTTTTGTACCAAATAATATCTTAGGAAAAGAAAAGTTAGAGTTATTTAGAAATGGAGCTTACAGAGTAGATTTAACTCAAAAATCAAGTTTAGAAGATGTTTATGCAATTGGAGATTGTGCTACAGTTTATGACAACTCAATCGAAGATACAAACTACATAGCTTTAGCAACAAATGCGGTTCGTTCAGGTATCGTTGCAGCTCATAACGTGTGTGGAACTAAATTAGAAAGTATTGGAGTTCAAGGTTCGAATGGAATCTCAATATATGGGTTAAATATGGTTTCAACAGGATTAACTTTAGAGAAAGCAAAAGCTTTAGGATATGATGCAATTGCAACTGAGTTTGCAGATTTACAAAAACCTGGATTTATCGAACATGATAATGATACTGTATTCTTAAAAATAGTTTATGATAAAAATACAAGAAGAGTACTAGGAGCTCAAATGGCTTCAAGACAAGATATATCAATGGGAATTCATATGTTCTCACTTGCTATTCAAGAGAAAGTGACTATAGATAAAATTAAATTATTAGATATATTCTTCTTACCTCATTTTAATCAACCATATAACTATATAACAATGGCTGCATTAAGTGCAAAGTAATTATCAAGTTAGTTAGAAAAGTAACATAGAATTCTTGACATGTTCCTTTATATATTAGATAATATAAGAAGTATCAAAATAGGAGGAACAAAATGAGAAACAAGAAAACAATAGCTATGTTACTACTGACGACATCTCTTTTAGGGGCTTGTAGTACTGCAGATAAAAAAACTAGTGGAACTGTAAAAGGTGCAGCAGCAGGAGCACTGATAGGTCAATTAGTAGGAAAAGATACAAAGGGAACGCTTATAGGTGCTGGAATAGGTGCTTTAGCAGGACTTGGTTGGGGAGCTTACAAAGATGCTCAATACAAAGAGTTTATAAATGCTCTAAATAGTACAAATATAACAGTAACAAATAATAAAGACAATATAAATTTAAGATTACCTGGTGAATCTTCATTTAAAAGTGGAAGTTCTGTCTTAAACGGAGGATTCTATGCACCGTTAAATTCTATTGCGGATATCATGAATAGATATCCTGATACAAAAATCCAAATTTCTGGATATACAGACAATACGGGAAATCCAAATTCTAATTTAAATCTTTCATTACAAAGAGCACAAAGTGTAGCAAATTATTTAGCAACACAGGGAGTATCACCGAGTAGAATTTCAAGTGTTGGTTATGGGGATAGAAATCCAGTAGCTTCAAATGCGACAGTTGATGGAAAGGCGTTAAATAGAAGAGTAGAAATTAATATATATCAAAAATAAAAAAGGCTTTAAAGCCTTTTTTTATTTTGAAAGATAGATATACAAGTTGTTGTAAATTAATTTATAAACTTATTTAGAGGAGAGAGAAGTGGAAAAGATAAGAATATTATTAGACGGTTATTTGAAAGCGCCTAAATTAATAAAAGAATTAGGGTTAAGATGGGGATATTTGGTTGGAGGATTTGTAGGCGTATTATTACTTTTATTTTTTTATTGGATTTCTGGATATATAGGGGATTGGATATTCAAAGAAGTAAGTAATGTTTTTGATTTTCAAGAATATTCTAGAATAGTAAGATGGTTGTTTATCTTTTTAATAAGAACGATTATGATTTCAGTAGAGTATTTCTTTTTTAAAACGATTTTATTGGCAATATTAGCACCTTTTTTTAGTTATATATCCGAAAAGATTGAATGCTACGAAGAGGGAGTTGTGTATAAATTCACGGTCAAAGAAAATTTGTTTTTTATATTAAGGGGAATAAAAATTGCGGGTAAAAGTTTTTTTAAAGAATTTTTTTTTACGAGTATAGTTATTTTATTGGGATTTATTCCTGTTATAAATATAATCGTACCGATTTTAATTTATATTATTCAAAGTTACTTTATATCGTATAATTTTGTTGATTATACACTTGAAAGACACAAGATGTCAGCAGAGGAAAGTTCAGATTTTATATGGCAAAATAAGATCGTATTTACAATTGGAGGTGGAATATTTACTTTGATATATTTTATTCCTATCATAGGGATAATCGTGGCTCCATTGATAAGCATAACTGCATTCACAACAACAACATTGAAACTTTTAAAAACAAAAAAAGGTATTTAAGTATATAAAAATACAATTTAAGTTTATAAATAGTCGTTTTATTCCAAAAAAAATACATTTTGATAAAAAACAATTATAATATATTAGAAAAAATATCAGAGTGTGGAGGTTTAAGATGATTAGTTTTATAGGATCGTTGATAGCGTTAATTTTAGGTTATGCAATCTATGGAAAGTATGTAGAGAAAGTATTTGGTATTAGTGATAAGGAAACTCCTGCAGTTCGTCTAGCAGACGGAGTTGATTATGTTGAATTAGATTGGAAAAAAGCATTTTTAATTCAGTTTTTAAATATAGCTGGATTAGGACCTATCTTTGGAGCAGTAGCGGGAGCGCTTTGGGGACCAGCAGCTTTTCTATGGATTGTATTTGGATGTATTTTTGCGGGAGCAACACATGATTATTTATCAGGAATGCTTTCGGTGAGACACGATGGAGCAACTATAGCGGAAATTGTAGGGCATTACTTGGGTGACAATGCAAAAAAACTTATGAGAGTATTTTCAGTTGTATTATTAGTACTTGTTGGAGTTGTATTTGTAAATGGACCAGCCGGAATATTAGCAAGCATGACAAGTATAGGAACTTTAACATGGGTAGCAATAATAATTGCATATTATATGCTTGCCACAGTTTTACCTGTTGATAAATTAATAGGAAAAATATATCCAATATTTGGAGCTTCATTGATTATTATGGGAATAGGTATTGGTGGAGGACTAATCTTCCAAGGATATAATATACCAGAGATTTCATTAGTAAACTTACATCCTAAAGGAACATCAATCTATCCATATCTATTTATAACAATAGCGTGTGGAGCGATTTCTGGATTCCATGCAACACAATCACCTCTTATGGCTAGATGTATGAAGAGTGAAAAAGAGGGAAGAAGAGTATTTTATGGATCAATGATAGCAGAGGGTGTTATTGCACTTGTTTGGGCAGCGGCAGCAATGTCATTCTTTGGTGGAACTGAAGGACTTATGAATGCAGGACCAGCAGGAGTTGTAGTAAATACAATATCAAATAGTATATTAGGAAAAGTTGGGGGAGCTTTAGCATTATTAGGAGTTGTAGCTTGTCCAATAACATCAGGAGATACAGCATTTAGAAGTGCAAGATTAGCAATAGCAGATGCAATTGACTACAAGCAAGGACCAATAAAAAATAGATTTATGATAGCAATACCACTATTTGCAGTAGGAATTGGTTTATGTTTTATAGATTTCGCAATTATTTGGAGATATTTTGCATGGTCAAACCAAACTTTAGCAACGATAGCATTATGGGCTGGAGCAGTATATTTAGCTAAAGGAGAAAAAAATCATTGGATAGCAACTATACCGGCGACATTTATGACTGCGGTAGTTACAACATACATACTGATAGCACCAGAAGGATTTAGATTATCAGAAACTATAGGTTATGTAGTTGGAATAGCGGGGGCAGTAGTGGCATTAGGATTATTCTTAAAAAAAATAAAAAAGTAATAAATAAAAAATCTCTCTAATTTAGGAGAGATTTTTTATTTTATAGTTAAAATTTCTTTGAGTTCTTTGACTTTATTTCTACTTACAGGAATTTTGAAATTAGAATTTGAAACTTTTAAAATATAAGTGCCATTAAACCAAGGTTCTACTTCGATAATTTTATCGATATTTACAATATATGAACGATGGCATCTAAAAAATAATTCTTCAGAAAGAATATTTTCTAATTGAGAAATTTTTAATTTTGATGTATACATTATTTCTTTCATAAAAATATTTGTTTCTTTTTCATCTGCTTCAATGTATAAAATATTATCAGTTGAAACTACTAACATTTTTGAATCGGAATTAACAGTTATTTTTTTTATATTATAGTCTTTAGGAGGGGAATCAATTTTTTTAATTTTTTCTACAATATTTTCAAGAAGAGTTATTATCCGATCTTCTGAATATGGTTTTAAAATATAATCAAAAGCTTTTATTTCAAAAGCTTCTACAGCAAAATCCTTATAGGCAGAAATAAAGACTAATTTTATATTTTTATTGACTCGATGGATTATCTTTCCCAGAGTCATACCGTCTAATTCAGGCATATTTATATCTAGAAATACGACATCTACTTCATTTGCCTCAATATATTTCAAAGCATCTATTGGATTTTCAAATTCTTTTTCAATTTGAAAATTGGTATTACTGTTAATAAAGAATTTTAATTCCTCTCTAGCGGGAAATTCATCTTCAACAATTACACATTTAATCATTGTTCCTCCTGGTCAATATAGAATGAAATTTTTGTTCCGTTACTTAGACGTTCTATATTTAATCCTTTACCATAGATAAGTTTTAAACGATTATGAACATTTTTTAAACCTATATTTTTTTCAATTTTATTATTTATATTTTTGATTATTTCTGGATCAATTCCAATACCGTCATCCTCTACGGAGATTAAACATTTTAAATACATTTTTTTTATAGTAATTTTAACTTTTCCAGAACCATTTCTTTTTAATAATCCGTGTTTTATACTGTTTTCAACAAGTGGCTGAATGGTTAAACTAGGTATTTTTAAGTTATCTAAATTTTGATCAAAGTTATAAATTACTTCAATTCTATCTTGAAATCTTGCTTTTTCTATATTTATATAAGCTTTAACTTGTTCTAACTCTTTTTCTAAAGGAACAAGTCTATCTGTATTTTCTAAATTGTATCTAAGATAAGTGGATAAATCAATAATAATCTCTCTTGCTTTACTGGGATTAAATCTAACAAATGAAGCTGTTGTATTGAGAGCATTAAATAGAAAATGTGGATTTATTTGTGCTTGTAGAGCTTTTAGTTCAGCATCTCTGGCCATGGCTTTCAAATTTTCTAATTTACTTATTTCAAGTTGACTAGAGATAAGTTGAGAAAGGCCAATAGCTAAATATTTTTTTCTAGCAGTAATATTTTCTTCATTATTAAAGTATATTTTCAAAGTACCGGATACTCTTTCATCTTGAAAAAGAGGGGTAATAATACAAGATTTTATACCTTTTTCAGAGTACCAGAAATCATTTAGTTCACTGTTTCTATCAAAAATTAAAACTTCACCAGAAGATAAAACTTTTTTAGTAGCATCACTTTGAATACTTTGATTTTTTATACAAAAATCTTTATTTTTAAAAGCGTTTGCTATTATAAAATTTTTATCAGTGATAACAACAGTTTCAGCTTTTAATGATTCAAGTAAAATTTTACAAACACTATCGAGAGATTCTCCTTTTTTAAAGAACGGAAGAGTTTTGTTGGCGATTTCGAGAGCTAATTTAGCTTGTGTTCCCGCTTCTCTTTCTTTCTCTTCTAAAATTTCTTCGGTTATTATGATTATGACTGCGACACCTATTCCATTTATAAATATCATTGGAAGATAAAGATTTTTAACGATATCCATAGCTAAAATTTTATTACTAGAAAGAACTAATATTAGTAGCATACTAAGGTTTTCAACGAAAACACCTGCGAAAAAGCCTAGAAAAGAACGATTGTTAGAGTTAGATTTTTTGTAGAGGTAGCTAGTAATAAATCCACCTAAAACTGTTGCAATAGAGCATGGAATTGCAGTAAGTTGACTAACTCCGATAGAAGCTCTGTGTATACCAGCAATAATAGCCGAGATAATAGCAACCTCAGGGCCTGCAAGCATACCACCAACAATGACTCCGATGTTTCTAGTGTTTGCAATTGCACCTTTATAATCGACTCCAATATAAGTTCCTAAAATAGCTAAACTAGAAAAAACAATTGAAAGAAGTATTGTATCTTTTTTTGTATGTTTTTCTCTTACAAAAATATTTTTGGCACTTTTGAATCGAGAAAAGAAAAACGCGATAGCTATAATATAGCCGAGAGTATTAAATAGTTTACTTGCCAATTCGAACATAAGACACCTCTAAATTATGATCTTAATTATACCATATAAAAAAGAAAATTAACAAATTAGAAGAAATATTGTTATAATGAAAAAAAAGAAAAAAGGAGTATAAATAATGTTTGAAATAGATTATAAAGTAACAGTATCAGATATAAATTACGGTGGTCATATGGGAAATGAAAGAGCTCTTCTTTTGTTTCAAGAGGCAAGAATAAATCTTTTTAAGGCGTTGGGTGGAGATGAAATGAATGTAATAGATGGTATTGGTACAATTCAAAAGGATGCTCATGTTTATTATAAAGGTGAAGTTTATATGGGAGAGAAATTGAAAGTAAGAATTGTAAGAGTTGAGCTTAAAAAGGCTTCAATAGATTTTTTTTATCAGGTTGCAAATGAAAATGGTGATATAGTAATAGAGGGTTCAACACTAATCGTAGGTTTTAATTATGTATTAAAAAAAATCTCGAAATTTCCTAAAGAATTATTTGAAAAATTAAAAGCTATTATTTAGTTAGGAGGGTGTTTTATGGATAAAGAGAGAGTTAAATATTTAAAAATAAATAAAGAGAAAAAAGGGGAATATATAATTTATTGGATGCAAGAGACTCAAAGGATAGAATATAATTTTTCTTTAGAAAAAGCTATTGAAGTCGCAAATGAATCGAAGTTACCACTTTATGTTATATTTAACTATATAAAAAATTATCCAGAAGCATCTGAAAGACATTTTAAATTTATGCTTCAAGGACTAAAGGACGTTCGTGATACTTTGGAAAGATATGGTGTTCAGTTTGTTTTGTTAGAAGGAGATTTAGAAAAAAATATGCTAAAAATTTCCAAGGATGCTCGAACTTTAATTTGGGATAAAAGTTATCTGAGATATCAAAGAGATATTCGAGAAAAAATTTTAAAAAAATTGGATTTAACTATAATTGAAGTTGAAAATAATGTTGTTGTACCTGTAGAAGTTGTAAGTTTTAAAGAAGAATATAGCGCAAAAACATTTAGGGATAAATATAAAAAAGTCAAAGAAAGATATTTAAAAGAATCTGATTATAAAATAGTTATAAAGTTTGCTTATAATGAGTTGATAAATAATAAATTAAAGAAAATGGATCAGTCGCAAATTTATCTTCCTCAAAATAAAGCTAGGTTAGATGGAGATTTTATTGGAGGAGAAATAGAAGCTAAAAAAGTGTTGGAAAAATTTATAGAAGAAAAATTAGAGTTTTATTCACTTAAAGGACCTGATAACGATTGGAGCTCTAAACTTTCTCCATATTTACATTTTGGACAGATATCACCTCTTCAAATATGGAGTGCGCTAAAAAAAATCAAAGAATTAGAGATTCAAAAAGATAAATTTTTAGAAGAACTTTTTATAAGAAGAGAATTAGCTATAAATTTTGTATACTATAATTTAAAGTATGATGCTTGGGATGGGATTACTTATAAATGGGCTTATGAAACAATGGAAAAGCATTTAAAGGATCAAAGAGATTACTTATACTCTTTAGAAGAATTAGAAAATTATAAAACTCATGATATTTATTGGAATTCAGCACAAAAACAGATGGTAGATACAGGATATATGGAAAGCTATATGAGAATGTACTGGTGCAAAAAGCTATTAGAATGGGTTGGCTCTCCTCAAGAAGCATATGAGATAGCGATAAATTTAAATAATAAATATTTATATGATGGAAGAGATCCTAATTCTTATGCTGGGGTAGCGTGGTGTTTTGGAAAACATGATAGAGCTTGGAAGGAAAGAAAAATTTTTGGAAAAGTTAGATATATGAATAGTTCTGGCTTGGAAAAAAAGTTTGATATGAAAAAATATATAAAAAAAATTGTGAAATAAAGAAGGAAAATGAGACTTCGTTATTAACAATAAGATAACAATATCTTAATTCGTTTTGAGGAGGAATTAAAATGAAAAAAATAACTATGTTAGCATTATTAGGTATAAGTGTACTTATGGTTGCTTGTTCAGGAGAGAAGCAAGAAGCTAAACCTGCTCCAGAGGCACCAGTAATAGAAGCTCCAGCAGCACAGGAAAAAGCTGCAGCAGTAGAGGCAACTGTTCAAGAGGATGTAAAGCAAAATGTAGAAACAGCAGCACAAAGTGTTGATACAACTACTGAGAAAATAGGTGCTGAATTAGAAAAAGTAGGAGATGCGGCTAAAGAAAAAGTTGACGATGGTGTTGATGCGGCTAAAGAAAAGGTTGAAGCTGGAGTAGATATGCTAAAAGAAAAAATAGCAAATTAGATAAAAAAACAAGGAGTGGATGAAAATCTACTCCTTGTTTTATTTTAAAACTTCTTCTAATTTTTCGTAGGTATAAGCTACTATCTCTTGGCAACTAGTACCAGATTTTTTCAATTCAATACATAATTCAGAATTATATTTTTCTTTGATTTCTTTTAAAAGTTGATTAGAAAGCGCTCTAGCCTTATTTTCCTCTAAATAAGTTTCTCTACCTTTTAAAAAACCAATAATAAGAACAGCAGCATTCACAGCTCCACAAAGGCTACCAACAGTAACACCAGTCCCCATACCGCTTCCTAAAGCTATAGGAATATTTGTTCCGTTATTTTTATTGAAAGATGCAATGATACTTTCAGCACAATTAAATTGACCTTTAACATATTCTACTTTTTTATTCATAAATCGCTCCTTAGGTAAATGTTAACTTGATTATAATCCTGAAAAGAAATAGTGTCAATAGTAAGTATAAACAAAGTGAATTTGAAAACAAGAAAAAAACGAGGTAAACTTTTATTAGAATTCAAATCATAAAGGGGGTAATTATGGTATTGAAAAAAGTAACGGTTGGAATGATTTCGGTTTTAAAGGTTATTTCGGAGATTTTATATGAAGTTTTAAGGCGATTTTCAGTTCTGTATTACATAATATTTATTTTAGGTTTGTTAATATCGATAAAAAATAAAACTGTAAGTTTTGAGGTCATTTTAGTGTCGACAATCTTTTTGTTGGTAACTTGGTTATATTGTAAATATTATACTAGGATACATGATTTCTTAGATAAAGATGTTTGATTTAAAGGGAAGTTCGTAGAACTTTCCTTTTTTTATTTACCTTCGTTTTTTAGATGGTATAGTGTTCTGTTTTAGGTTAAAAAAAATATATAGTGAATAAAAGTTGTTGCTTTTTATAAAATTATTAGAAAAAAACAATTGACAATAATTTATTTTAAATGTATACTAAACACAAAATCGTATACAATCTTCACAAGAGTATACAATAATGAAAGTTATTAAAAGCTAATAGGGGAACAAAAAATAAATTTAAATAATAAAATTAAATAGAGAACACGGAGGGAACATCTAATCATGAAAAGGTTACAAATTGAAAACTACATAGAGTCTTACTTAGGGAGTTATAAAGAATATAAGACTGAATGGAATTATGAAGATGGTTGCATATTAATAGGAGCAGAAGCATTATATAAGGCTACAAAAGATAAAAAATATTTAGAATTTATTTTAAATTATTTAGATAAAAGAATTGATGAAAATGGAAAGATAGCAGATTTAAATCCAGTGGAATATAATATTGACAATATAAACTCAGGAAGAGTTTTATTTACAGCATTCAAAGAAACAAACGATGTAAAATATGAAAAAGCTACTGAAAGTGTAAAGTATTTGCTGAATATTCACCCAAGAACATTGGAGGGGAATTTCTGGCATAAAGGAAGATATCCTTATCAAGTTTGGTTAGATGGACTATATATGGCCCAACCATTTCTTGCAATCTATTCAAATGAAAAACACGATGAAAATGGTTTAAAGGATGTTTTAAATCAATTTAAAAATGTAAGAAAAAATCTATTCTGTGATGATAGAAAATTATACTTCCATGGTTTTGATGAAACAAAAACTATGAATTGGGCAGATAAAGAAACAGGAAAATCAAAAAACTTCTGGGCAAGAGCAGTTGGTTGGTATGCTATGGCTTTAGTTGATGTTATTGAAGGTATTGATGATGTGACATTTAACTCATATAAAAATGAACTTGCAAAGTTATATGTAGAGCTTATGGAGGGAGTTGTAAAATATCAAGATGAGTCAGGGTTATGGTATCAAGTTATGGCTTTAGAAGGAAAAGAAGGAAACTACTTAGAAACTTCAGCTACACTGATGTTTGCATATTCATTATTAAAAGGAAATAGATTGAATCTAGTTGATGAGTCTTATTTAGAAAAAGGAAAAAAAGCTTTCGATGCAGTTATTGCAAATAATTTAAAAGAAAAAGATGGAAAGTTAGAGTTAGGAAACATATGTATAATGGCTGGTTTAAATGGACTTATACCATTTAATGGAGATAGAAATGGAAGTTTTGAATACTATATTTCTGAAAAAGTTGGATCTGATGACCCTAAAGGAGTAGGACCTCTATTTAAAGCTTATAGTGAAATAATCTTATTAGGTGATAAGGGAGGAAAGTAATGAAAATAGATATATTAGTAATTGTAATTTACTTTATGTTTATGATGGCAATAGGATATTTCTTCCAAAAGCATGCTTCGAATTCTACAAGTGACTATTTCTCTGGTGGTGGGAAAATGTTGTGGTGGATGGTAGGAGGAACGGCTTTTATGACTCAATTTAGCGCTATGACTTTTACAGGAATGGCAGGGGATGCATTTACAAAAGGTATTGGTCCAGTTGTTGTATTTTATGCAAATGCATTAGGATATTTAACTTGTTTCTTATGGTTTGCACCTAAAGCGAGGCAATTAAGAATTGCAACTCCGATAGAAGGAATAAGAATGAGATTTGGAAATACGAGTGAACAAGCTTTTACGTGGGCGATTATGTTACCGAATATAATCTCGGCAGGTGTTTGGTTGAATGCGCTAGCAATATTTGCAAGTGCTGTATTTGAAGTTTCGATAGATGTTACTATATTAGTAACAGGATTAGTTGTATTATTTATGTCTCTGACAGGTGGAGCATGGGCTGTAATAGCATCTGATTTTATGCAGATGATTATCTTAATGGTAGGAACGGTAGCTTGTGCTATAGTTGCATCGATAAAAGGTGGAGGGTTCTTCAATATTTTAAATATGGGACTTCCAACTAATAAAATAGTTGGTCCAGATATAAACTACGTTTGGTTATTTGCAATTTGGTTTATAATGATTTTCTGTAAACAGTTCTTCAGTGTAAGTAGTTTAACAGGTGGAGCATATAGATTCTTCTCTGCTAAGGATACTAAAAATGCAAAAAAAGGAGCTTTATTGGCACTAGGTTTGATGCTGATAGGACCTTTAGTGTGGTTCTTACCAGTTTGGTATATGTCAGCCTTTAATCCAGATGTAACTACTTGGGGGTTATCAACTCTAGGAAAATCTATAACAAATGGTGTTTACTTAGCGTTTATAAAGAAAGAGATGCCTGCAGGAATGGCTGGAATTATGATGTCGGGAATCTTCGCAGCGACAATGTCATCTATGGACTCGGCATTAAATAGAAATGCCGGAATAGTAATTAAAAGTTTCTACTGCCCAATTGTAAATAAAAATGCGACAGAAAAACAGATGATGTCAGTTAGTAAAATTGTAACATTCTTCTTTGGAGTGATGATAATTTCAATCGCTTTAATATTAAATAAATTTAATAACCTGAGTTTATTTACAATAACTCTTATGATTGGAACGCTATTAGATTTACCAATTTTAATTCCAGGATTATTAGGTTATGTTGTGAAGAAGACTCCAGATTGGGCTGGTTGGGCAACTGTAGTAGTAGGATTCATAGTTTCGTTTGCAGTTATGAAATTATATAATCCAATTTGGGTAGCGAACACACTTAATTTAGTAGTTCCGTTTACAGCTAGAGAAGCAAAAGATTTGGAGATTGTTGTTGGTTTAGGGGCTCAGTTAACAATAACTTGTGGATTCTTTATGTCGACGAAGTTATTCTTTAAAGGATTCAAGTCAAAAGAGAGAGAGGAATCTTATAATAAATTCTTCAATAATATTTCGACAGAGGTTATAGCAGTACAATCAGATGAAAATGAGTTAGACAATACTCAAAGAAGTATATTAGGAAAGCTTATATTTGCTTTTGGAATAATACTATCAATGCTGGTAGTTATACCTAATCCTACTTTTGGAAGAATAACTCTTCTATTGATTGGATTAACGAATTCTACAATAGGGTATTTTTTAAATAAAGCAAGTACACCGAAAATAAAAAATAAAATTTCAGTTACAGAAGCTAGTTCAATCTAAAGTGAGAAAATGAGAGGTTTTATCAAAAGAGAAAAGTAATTCTTTTTGATAAGACCTCTTTTATTGCTTATTAAAATTAAAAATGTTAAACTAATTTAAAACAAAAGTTAAAAGGAGAATGTTGGTATTGAAAAAAGATATAAAAAAAGGAGAATTACATCCTAATAATCCACATAAAGGAAGATATGATTTTAAAAGCTTAAAAGAAAACTTACCAGAGTTAAAATCATTTGTAATAAAAAATCCGATAGGAGAAGAAACCATTGACTTTAGTGATAATAAAGCGGTTATAAGTCTTAATAAAGCATTGATCAAAACTTATTATAATGTAGATGAGTGGAATATTCCAGATGGATTTTTATGTCCTCCAATTCCGGGGAGAGCTGACTATATCCATTATATCGCAGAGTTACTATTAAAAAAGAAAGATGTAAGAGTACTTGATATAGGAACGGGAGCAAACTGTATATATCCTATAATAGGAAGCCAAACTTATGATTGGAACTATGTTGCATCGGATATAGATCCAAAATCTATAGAAAATGCTCAAAAAATAGTTGATTTAAATGAAAACTTAAAAAACAAAGTTACTTTGAAACTTCAAAAAGATAAAAATCATATTTTTATAGGGATTATTGAAAGTGAGGATAAATTTGATTTGACAATGTGTAATCCGCCATTTCATTCATCACTTGAAGACGCCTTAAAAGCAAATAAAAGAAAAGTTGATAATTTAAATAAAGGTAATAAAGATATAAAAAAAGGTTTGAATTTTGGTGGACAGAAAGCTGAATTATGGTGTCCAGGAGGCGAACGTCTTTTCTTGAAGAAAATGGCAAAGGAGAGTGCGATATTTGCATCTCAAGTATTTTATTTTACAAGTTTGATTTCGAATAAAGATAACATAAAACCAACAGTGAAAATTCTTGAAAAATTAGGTGCTAATTGTAAAATATTAGAGATGACTCAGGGACAAAAAATAAGTAGAGTATTGGCTTGGACTTTTAGAAAAAAATAAAATTAGGAGGATATATTGTGGCAAAAGGGTTTGATAAGCATCAGGAGAGATTGAGTATAGTTTCTGGATTTGGAAAAAATTTGGCTAGAAGATCAAAATCAAAGTGTGAATTGTGTGAGGCGATAGGAGTTAAATTGTCTGTTTTTGAAGTTCCGCCGTCAAAAGATGAACCAGATTATGATAGATGTATATTTTTATGTGATAGTTGTATAGAACTTTTGAAAAATATAAAGAGATCAAAAGAAAATGATTTTAGATTTTTAAGTGGAGCTATGTGGAGTGAAACTCCGATAGTAAAAGTAACAGCAATATATATATTAAATAGCATAAAAGAAAAATATTCATGGGCAGAAGAGTTACTGGAGAATGCATATTTAGATGAGGAAGAACAAGCTTTGTTAGAAAGTATAATTTTTTAAATTCTAAAAAAGAAACGAAGATTGAAGAGAGTAAGAATAGAATATAAAATTTAAAAGGAGTTAAATCTATGCTTACAGGAATCAAAGTTATTCTTATGTTTCTTTTAGTGCCGATGAGTAAAATGAAAAAAGTTAACACCATTAACTTTTTAAGAAATCCAGACAATAAAGATATAATATATCCAAATGAAACTCTTTATACAGCATATGACAATAAAATAAATTCATTTTTAATAACAAATACTCGTTTGATTAGTGTTTTTAAATTAAGAAATAGAATAAAGATATTTTCAATACCACTTTTTCAACTAGGAACATTGGATACCTTTAGTTTTAAATTGTTTAAGTTGAAAGCGATTTGTATAACGTCATCACCGGGATACAATTTTTATTGGTTTTTCAGATATGAGGTTTCTATGGAGGAGTTATCAAATGAGATTTCTAAAGTAGTGGCGGATGTTCAAATAAGTGGTGGATCAAAATTGAATAAAATATTTTAAAAGAAGGAGGACAAAATTTATTGCCCTCCTTTTTTTAGTAAGAATAGATAAAAGCTTTTTCTGTTAAAACTTTAATTTTAGAGTAGTCGATATCGTCATCTTTTGAAGAACATCCCCCAGAGCTACAACCGCTAGAAGAACATCCTCCAGAGCTACATCCCCCACAAGAGTGTTCCTCCTCTCCCTTTTCATAGTCGGGATTTCTTTTTAGAAAATCTTCATAACTTTCTAAATACCCTTGTTTTGTAAGAGAATTATAGATGTTTTCTAACTCTAATTCATTGATACCAAGGTTTTTCATGATGGCACCATCACTATAAACCATTCCGCTTTTTAGAAAGTCTAAAACAGCAGTTTCTATTTTATTCATAAATTTTATTCACCTCATAAATTAAGATTAAGAACATTTTAACACAAAAAAAAAGAATTGTTAATTTTTTTGCAAGCATGGTATAATGGAATGAAAACCTATAGAATTTAATTGGAGGGAAAATGGAAGAAAAAGTTTTTGAAACGAAAAAAGATATGGTTGAGCACTCTATAAGAACTGCATACAGAAAAAAAATATGGTCTAAATTTATGAAAGCTATAAAAGATTTTGATTTGATTCAAGATGGAGATAAAATCGCAGTAGGGGTATCTGGAGGAAAAGATAGCTTGCTACTTTCGAAACTATTCCAAGAGTTAAAAAAAGATAGAAGTAAAAATTTTGAGGTGGCTTTTATATCTATGAATCCTGGATTTGGATCAATGGACTTAGAGCAATTTAAAGTAAATTTAGAAGAGTTAGGAATCCCATGTGAGATATTTGATGCTAATGTTTGGGAGATAGCATTTGAATCATCACCTGATAGTCCATGCTTCTTATGTGCAAAGATGAGAAGAGGTGTTCTTTATAACAAGGTTGAGGAGTTGGGATATAATAAACTAGCTTTAGGACATCATTTTGATGATATGGTTGAGACAGCAATGATAAATATGTTTTATGCAGGAACTGTAAAAACAATGATACCTAAGGTGAAATCGACAAGTGGAAAGATGGAGTTGATAAGACCGTTGATTTATATAAAAGAACAAGATATTATCAATTTTACTAAAAAGAATGAAATAGCAGCAATGGCTTGTGGATGTCCAATTGAATCAGGAAAAGTTGATTCAAAGAGAAAAGAGATCAAAAATCTTTTAGCAACGTTAGAAAAAACTAATCCACAAATAAAGCAAAGTATATTTAATTCAATGAAAAATATAAATTTAGATTATGTATTAGGATATGTATCTGAAACGGGAAAAGGAGAATAGAAAAGTGTTAAAGATAGATAATATAAAAGATTTAAATGGATATGTCTTTCAAGCATACACATTTGAAGTACAAGAAGATAAGGTTTTAGTAACTAATTCAAAAGAGGAAATCAAGATAGAGATTTCATATTCACAAAATAAAATAATAAAATTAATAGATAAAATATATAAACAAACAGGACTAAAAATCTCATTAAATAAATTAGATGAGAAGGAGATTTTAGCTTTTATACAAGATAAAGGTTTTGAAAAGACTTTATGGAGTCCAATAGGAAAAGCTATGCATGATTATAATATGATTGAAGAAGGAGATAGAGTAGCTATAGGTATTTCAGGAGGAAAGGATAGCTTAACTGTGCTAAATGCTTTAATAAGAATTCAAAAAATATCAGGAATAAAGTTTGAAATATTTCCGATTCACATCCACCCTGTTGAAGAGGGAGGGAAATATGGAGATATACAAGAGTATTGCAGAAAGCTAGGAACAGAGTTACAGGTTATAGAAACATCGATAGGAGAAAGTATTTTAACAAATGCTGAATTAAAAAATCCATGTTTTATGTGTGCTAGAGTAAGAAGAGGGATTTTATATAAAGCTATGAAAGAACAGAATATAAATAAACTTGTTTTAGGACATCATAAGGATGATATTGTAGAAACATTTTTATTAAATGTTTTATATCAAGGAAATATGGGAGTTATGAAACCTGCTTATGATTCTGAAGAATATGGATTGAGAGTAATAAGACCTCTTGCATATGTTGAAGAGAAAGAAACAATTAGGTATGCTAAGAAATTAGGATTACCAATTCTTCATAATGATTGCCCTTATGAAACAAGTGATAACTCTAAACGTTTAAAAGTTAAGAAGATGATAGAGGAGTTATCAAAGGATAGTCCAAATATAAGAAGTGTTATGTTACATAGCATTAAAGATCTGTTTGCATAAATAAAACTTTAATAATCAAAGTTTTATTCTTGACAAATGTTACTGCATAGAATATAATTCTAGTATAGATAGGAAATTATTACTAGGAGGTTTATTCTATGACGCCATTAGTTTTTGCAGAACAAAATAAAGAGTTTGTTATAAAAGAGATAAAAGGTAGAGACAAAGATAAGAGTAGACTGACAGAAAAAGGTTTTTGTATAGGAAATAAAATATGTTTACTTAGAGATGATCAAAGTAATTATATTGTTAAAATAAATGAAACGAAGTATGTATTAAATTTTGGGTTGGCAAACAAAATAATAATAGGAAATGAGTAAGAATAAATCACAGGATTATCCTGTGATTTAAATTTTTCCAAATATACTTTGTGTTTCAAAATATATTTATGACTAATGAGTTGGGAGGCTTGAATGAAGTTAATAGAATTAAAAAGAGGAGAATCAGCAAAAATCGTCAAAATTGGGAAAATTGGCGAATTGAAAAAAAGGTTAGTTGACATGGGAGTAACTAACGGTGAGATTATTAAATTAGAAAGAAATGCGCCCCTAGGAGATCCACAAGAGTTTATTGTAAAATCAACAAACATCGCTATAAGAAAACAAGATGCACAAAATATTGAAATAGAGATAGACGGATAGGAGATAGAGATGATAAAAATAGCATTTACAGGAAATCCAAATGTAGGGAAATCAGCATTGATAAACGCAATAGCAGGTTCTAATCTAAAGGTTGGGAACTGGGCAGGTGTTACAGTTGAGAAAAAAGAAGCTGAATTTGATTATAACGGAGAGAGAATTCAGTGTATAGATTTACCTGGAGTATACAGTTTAAGTCCTTATACTTTAGAAGAAACAATAACAAGAGATTTTATAATAAATGAAAAACCGGATGTAATCATAAATATAGTTGATTCAACAAACTTAGAGAGAAATTTATATTTAACAATGTTATTGAAAGAGTTAGAGAAACCAATGGTAATGGCATTGAATTTCTATGACGAATTTGAAAAATTAAACTATAAGTTAGATATGAAAAAGTTTACAGATATGATAGAAATGGATGTTGTTATGACATCAGCAACAAAAAGAACAGGTTTACAGGAACTATTAGATAAAGCTTTAGAGATAGCAAAAGCAAAAAAAGAGTATAAGAAATACACTCTTTTATTTGATAGTTGTTTACAAGATGCAATTGAAAAAATAAAGTGTGATATTAATTGTAATGAAAAGTTAATCAAAGCATCAAAAAAATTCGGAGAGGATTTTTTAGCAATCAAATTATTAGAGCAAGATTCTCATTTAATAGAGATATTAAAATCAGAGTATGGATATGAATTAGATTCTGAAATAATAAAGAGAACGAAGCAATTAGAAGATGATCATGATGAGGATATAGAAACTATATTCGCAGAAGGTAGATATGGAACTGTAAAGGGTATTTTAGCAAAAACATTTACAACATCAATAAAATCTAGATTAGATTTCACTGATAAAGTTGATAGAGTTTTACTAAATAAATATTTGGGATTACCAATCTTCTTCTTAATTATAGTTGGATTGATGGGAACTGTATTTAATGGTTCAGCACCATTGATTGATTGGGTAGATGGATTTGTAAGTGACTATATAGGGAAATATGTAGGGTTGTTAATAGATGAAAATACCCCAGATTGGTTAGCATCATTAGTTATGGATGGTATATTAGGTGGAGTAGGTGGAGTAGTTGTATTCGTTCCATTAATGCTTTATTTATACTTCTTCTTAGCTTTACTTGAGGAAAGTGGATATATGTCTAGAGTTGCTTTCCTTATGGATAAGATAATGACAAAATTAGGATTAAATGGTAAGGCGTTTGTTCCGATGGTTCTTGGATTTGGATGTACTGTACCAGCAATATATGCAACAAGAACTTTAGAGGATGATTCATCAAGAAGATTGACCGCAGCAATGGCACCGTTCATGTCTTGTGGAGCAAGGCTTCCTGTATATGGGTTATTTACAGCGGCGTTCTTTGGAGCTAAAGCTGGATTAGTTGTAATGTCGTTATATGTTTTAGGAATTGTTGTAGCAATATTAACAGGGTTGGTTTTAAAGAATTTTGAAATGTTTAAATCTGAAGGAAGAGCATTACTTATAGAATTACCACCTTATAGAGTGCCAAGTTTAAGAGTTATTTTAAAATCAACTTTAACTAGAACTGGATCATACTTAAAAAAAGCAACAACAATTATCATGGGAATGTTGATGATTTTATGGGCATTGACATACTTCCCAAATCATGGAGATACATCAAATTCTTATATGGCCAAATTTGGAAAAACGTTCCAACCAATTTTACAACCTACAGGTTTTGCAAATAGATGGGAAACAGTAGCCGCAATTCCACCGAGCTTAGCTGCTAAAGAGATTGTTGTAGGATTTATGGCTCAAGTTTTAGTAGGTGATGAATCAGCTGAAGATGTTATAGAAGCGGAAGAGATGGAAGAAACAACATTTGTAGAGGATACAGTTGAGCAAGTTGTTGGGTTAGGAATAGCAATAAAAGATTCTGTTGTAGGAGTTTTAAGTTTTGATATTGGTGGATTATTTACAGTACCTGATGCGGAAGAGATAGAGGAAGAAGGAAGTGGAGTTGTAGCGGCAACGAAAGCTTTATGGACAGATAATTTAGCACCACTAAGAGCTTATTCATTTATGGTGTATATTTTACTAGTAGTTCCTTGTGTAGTAACTTTAGGAGCTATAAAGCAAGAGTTCGGATATAAGTTTACAGGATTTGTAATTGGATTACTTTTAGTTATACCTTATATAGCGTCTACTTTAGTATTCCAAATAGGAAAACTGTTCTTTTAACTCTTTATAAGGAGGAGAAAATGAAAACATTAATTTTAGTTGGAATAGTTGTTGTGATAGGAGCAATAGCTTTGAAAAGTTTATATAAGATGTTTAAAGGTGAAAGCGGTTGTAACTGTTCAAAGGCCAAAAATGGAAGTTGTAGTATAAAAGATAAGTGTAAACATTAATTAAAGAGAGCTAGCTCATTTATGAACTAGCTCCTTTTTTTATAATTAATTTTCATCTTCTTTTAGCCAGTGTACTTTCTCGGTCGATGAGTCTGGTTCTATATCAACAGTCATCATATTATAGATAAAATCATCTAAGGGACAAACGAGTACTGCCATAACAACATTGTCAGGTAATCCCATTCTAAAGCTTTTTAATTTTTGTAGCAATAAATCAACTTTTGAACCAGAAACAATTAGGTGAAAAACAGCTTCTGAACCAGGCCAAACATGATTATTTAGATGTCTAATTCCATGTTCCCAACTACCTTCAAGTTTTGATTGGATAGTATAATAATGAAAGCCGATAGAGTGTAAAAAGTTTTGGAGATTATTTTTTTGAGAATCATTAATGTAAATAACAGTTCTTTTCGCATTTTTTCTATCAATAATCATAAAAGCCTCCTCTAAAATCTTATTAATACTTTATTTACTACATTTTTAAAAAAAAATCAATATCTTAAAACAGTAAAAATTCTTACAGAATAAGAACATGTAAAAAAACAACTCACAAATGAGAAATAAAAAGATAAAAAAAGTACACAAAATTATAAATGTATGTTATAATCTAATGAATGAATATAAAAATATTAAGGAAGTGAATATGGAAAGTATATTAACATTTAAAGATTTAGGTTTAACTGAAAAAACGTTAAAACCTTTACAAGAAAAAGGGTTCGAAAGACCAAGCCCAATACAAGCATTAACTATACCTGCATTATTAAATGGAGATAAGGATATAATCGGACAAGCTCAAACAGGAACAGGAAAGACAGCTGCATTCTCATTACCTATTTTAGAGAAAATTGAGAAGAGTACAGGTCATGTACAAGCTATAATCTTAGCTCCAACTAGAGAGTTAGCAGTTCAAGTTGCTGAGGAGATGAACTCGCTTGCACACGGAAGAAGATTAAAGATAATTCCAGTTTATGGAGGACAATCATTAGAGCAACAAAAGAGACAACTTAACAGAGGTGTTGATATAGTTGTTGGAACTCCAGGAAGAGTTATGGATTTAATGAACAGACAAGTTTTAAAATTAAACAACATTGATTACTTCATATTAGATGAAGCTGATGAAATGTTAAACATGGGATTCGTAGAAGATATCGAGCAAATCTTAACTCAAACTAACGAAGATAAAAGAATGTTATTCTTCTCTGCTACAATGCCACCAGAAATTTTAAAGATAGCTAAATCTCACATGGGAGAGCATGAAGTATTAGCTGTTAAAAAGAAAGAGTTAACTACAAACTTAACTGAGCAAATTTACTTCGAAGTAAAAGAGAGAGATAAGTTTGAGGCTTTATGTAGAATAGTTGATATCGAAGCTGATTTCTACGGAATAGTATTCTGTAGAACTAAAAATGATGTTAACGAATTAGTAGGAAAACTTCAAGATAGAGGATATGACGTTGAAGGTCTTCATGGAGATATCAGCCAAAACCATAGAGAAGTTACTTTAAAGAGATTTAAAAATAAAAACTTAAACATTCTAATAGCAACTGACGTTGCTGCAAGAGGAATTGACGTAAATGATCTTACTCACGTAATCAACTACGCTATACCACAAGAAGCAGAAAGTTATGTTCATAGAATTGGAAGAACTGGAAGAGCAGGAAAGCAAGGAACAGCTATAACGTTCATAACTCCTTCTGAGTACAGAAAATTACTTCAAATTCAAAGAATAACAAAAACAGAAATCAAAAAAGAGCAAGTACCAGGAGTTAAAGATGTAATCTTAGCTAAGAAAACTAGATTATTTGATAACGTTGCTAACTTAATATCAAATGGAGATGCTGAGTCTTACTATGATATGGCTAAAGAGTTATTAAATCAAGAAGCTACTCCAATTGAAGTAATTGCTGCTATATTAAAGAATTGTTATGAGGAAGAGTTAGAAGAAACTAACTACTCTGATATCGAGAGCGTTTCTATCGATAAAACAGGAAAAACAAGATTATTCATTGCTCTTGGAAAGAAAGATAAAATGACTCCAAGAAAATTAGTGGACTTAATCTCTAAGAAAGCTAAAGTACATGAATCAAAATTAAAAGGTGTAGAAATATATGAGAACTTCTCATTCGTATCTGTACCATTTGTTGAAGCGGAAACAATAGTAGATGTATTCCAAAAAGATAGAAAAGGAAGAAAGCCTTTAATCGAAAAAGCAAAACAATCTAAAAGATAATTAAATAGATTAAGAAAAAGCTGTAACTAGGGAGACCAAAGTACAGCTTTTTTCAGCATAAAATCGGGAGAGTGTTATGAAGAAAAAATTTTTAATTTTTTTATTAATTATTTTAACAGGAGTTTTTTCAATATTTAAGTTGTATTCAATAAAAGTAGATGCAAAAAAAGAATACAAAGTTCAAGTGAACTTAAGAACTGGTACAAGTTTGAATAGTGCATTTAAACAGATGGGAATAGCAGATTCTATTTTCTTCAAAATATTTTTAAAATATGAAAAAAATTCAGGAAAAAATATAAAGGCTGGATTTTATGAGTTAGATGGAAAATATTCTTATAGAGATATAATTCAAATGATGGAAGAGGGAAGAGTTAAATACACAATTTTAACAATACCAGAAGGATATTCAATAAAAGAGATAGGGTCTTTACTTAAAGAAAGAGGAATTGGTACTGAAGAGGGATTGAGAAATGCTTTAAAGGAAATAAAGGATTTTCCATATTTAACCCCTGATGGAAACTTTGAGGGATATTTATATCCAGAAACATACTATTTAGCAGTAGATACAAATGAGAAAGAGGTAGCGAAGGCTATGCTAGGACAATTTTTGAAGATATTCCCACCTGATAAGTATTCTGATAAAAAAGAGTTTTATGAAAAGTTAATCATGGCATCAATAATTGAAAGAGAAGCGCAATTGAAGGATGAGAAACCTTTGATGTCATCAGTTTTTTATAATCGTTTGAAAAAAGGTATGAAATTAGGATCTGATGCAACAGTAAATTATTTATATGACTACAGTAAGAGAAGAATGTATTACAAAGATTTAAAAATAGATTCTCCTTACAATACATATATGTATAGAGGATTACCACCGGGACCAATATCAAACCCAGATTATTCTTCGGTGATGGCAGCGATGAATCCAGCCGAAACAGATTACCTATTTTTTGTTGTTACAAGCACAGGAAAACATACGTTTACAAAAACATATAGAGAGCATTTAGAAGTTCAAAAGAAAAAATAAGCAGGAGAAAAAATTATGAATAAAATAGTTTTAGTCGGTATAAATAGTCAGTTTATACATACGAATTTAGCAATTAGATATTTAAAAAGTTATGTAGAAAAATACAGTGATTTAAAAATAGAACTTTATGAAAGTAATATAAATAATCAAGTTCAAAGTATAATTACAGATTTATTTAATCTTGACGCAGATCACTATATATTTTCAACTTATATTTGGAATAAAGAGTATGTGTTTAGAATTATAAAGGAATTAAGAAAGATTAGACCAGACGTAACAATTACTCTTGGTGGACCAGAAGTTAGTTATAATGCAAAAGAATCTTTATTAGAAAATGGAGCTATTGACTATGTTCTGATTGGAGAGGGAGAAAAAGTTCTTTATAACTTTTTAGTAGAGAATGATAAATTACAAAGAGGAGTGGCAACTTTAAAAAATGGAGAGTTTATCTATAATGGAGATGAGTTTCCAATTGAGAATTTAGATACGATTCCTTTTCCATATACAGAAAACGAATTAAAAGAGAATATAAAAATACTTTATTATGAATCGAGTAGAGGATGCCCGTTTAGCTGTTCTTATTGTCTATCATCTATAGATAAGGGTGTTAGATATTGGAGCTTAGAAAGAGTAAAAACTGATTTAAAGAAATTTTTAGATTCAGGTGTTGAGTTAGTTAAATTTGTTGATAGAACTTATAATTTAAGAAAAGAAAGATATTTAGGAATTTGGGAATTTTTATTAGAAAACTATAAGGAAAATGTAACATTCCATTTTGAAATAAATGCTAATATATTTGATGATGAAATTATAGAATTCTTAAAAAAAGTTCCAGAGGGTTACTTTCAATTTGAAATTGGAGTTCAAAGTATTAATAAAGATACAATGAATAGCATTAATAGAAGAAATCTACTTGAAAGATTGAGATATAATATAAAGGCAATATCGAAAAATGTTCATCTACATGTAGATTTAATTGCAGGACTTCCACACGATACATATGAAACATTTAAAGATTCGTTTGACTATGTTTATGATTTAGATGCCGAGATGATTCAATTAGGTTTTTTAAAAATATTGAGTGGGACAAAAATTTCTAAAGAGATAGAAGAATATGATTATAAATATATGGAGTTTCCGCCATACGAGATATTATCAAATTGTTTTATAAATTATACTGAATTAGTTAAAATGAAAAATCTTGAAAAAATGTTAGATTTCTATTATAATTCTGAAAAATTTAAAAACTCTGTAAAATATATAATTGATAATCATTATGATAGACCATTTACTTTCTTTGAGGAGATTGCAGAATATTATGAAAAAAATAACCTTTTAGGAGTTGGGCACAAGATAGTTGCCATATTTAATCACTTGGTTAAATTTTATAAAGAAAAGAATTTTATAGGAAAAGATATTTTTATTGAGTATTTAAAGTTGGATTATTTACTTTTAGGTAAACCAGGAGCTTATCCAGAATGGTTTATTTCTAAAAAAGATAAAGAAAAATACAATGAAATAGTAGTCGAAAAAAACTTTTCATCAACAAGAGAAGCATATAAAAAAACTGAATTTGAAAAATTCGAATATGATGTTTTAAATCACAGAGTAGATACAATTGAAATATTTTTCAATTACTCGAATAAAAAACCAAAACTAGAGATTTTTAAATAAAAATAAGAGGGAAAAGAGTTTGAAAAAGATTCTCTATATGGTATAATTCTATAAAATACTGTCATGAAGGGTAAAATTATGTTAAGAAAAATTTTAAAAAAAATAAAAAATGAAAAATTAATAGAAAATGGAGATAAAATTGTTCTTGGTTTTTCAGGAGGACCAGATTCAGTATTTTTATTAGAAGTTTTAAAAGAATTAAAAAAAGAGTTAGACTTTGAGTTTGTATTAGCCCATATTAACCACTTGTTTAGAGGTAAGAATTCAGACGGTGATGAGAAATTTAGTCTTTTAAGCGGAGAAAAGATAGGAATACCAGTTTTTATAAAAAGAGCTTCGATGGAAACAGTAGCTAAAGAAAATGGAATTGGATTAGAGGAAGCGGGAAGAATGATAAGATATGAATTCTTTTCAGAAGTTTTAAAAGAAACAAATAGTAATAAAATAGCAATAGCTCACAATTTAGATGATCAAATCGAAAACTTTTTATTTAGACTTATTAGAGGTTCATCTTTGGAAGGTTTAGAAGGAATTCAACATAGAGAAAATATAATTAGACCTATAAATGAAACATATAAAAATGATATTTTAAATTTTTTAGATACCCAAAATATTGAATATAGAGTAGATGAAACAAATTTTGAAAACGATTTTACTAGAAACAGCATAAGATTGGATTTAATTCCATTTATAGAAGAAAGATATAATGTTAGTTTTAAAGATAAAGTTCATAATTTAATTGAAGAGATTAAAGAGGTTAATGAGATTCTCAAAATAGATTTAGAAAAATATAAAATTCTTGAAAATGATAAGGAAGTTTTAAATATAGATTTGATTCAAACAGAAGATAGTTATATCCAAAGAAAAATAATTAATGAATATTTTAAAGAGTTTGAATTAGAATCATCTAGAGAAAAAATTGGAAATGTAATAAAACTATTTAAAAGTTCAGGAAGTAAAAATATACACTTAGAAAATAATTTTATTTTAAAAAAACAATATAAAAATATTTGGATAGAGAAGGAAAATATAGATAATTTAGAAAATATAAATATTAGTCTTATAAAAAAAGTACCCTTTAAAATAAAAGTTGATAATTTTATTTTAGAAGCATTTCTAGATGAAAGAAGTTTTGGTAAAAATGAATTTTTAACAAATTTAAAAATAGGTGATACTTTAGAGATAAGGTATCGAAAGGATGGGGATAGAATAAAACCTTTAGGAATGACTTCTCATAAAAAAGTAAAAGATATATTTATAAATGAGAAGATACCAAAGGAAATGAGGGGTACAATCCCATTAGTAATAAAAGATAATGAGATTGTCTGGATTTCAGGAGTAAAAAAAAGTGAAGACTTTAAATGTAGAAAAAATGAAAAAGGAATTAAGCTAATCATAAGGAGGCAAGATGAAGAATAGAGAAGATAATGAAAAAATGGCATTGCATAACTTCATTGAAGAAGAGCCAAAAAAAGATGACGTGCATGATGATGAAGCTAAAAAAGAAGAAGAAAAAAAAGTAAAAGATGAACAAGAACAAAGTGAATTAGAGGAAAGAAAAAGAAAAATTAAGGAAAAATTAAAAGAGGGAATAGATAAAAGTAAGCAGGAAAAAGAATCTGGAGAACCTAGAGAAATTGGAGGGAAATTTAATCTTAAAGGATTTGTAATGTTGTTGTTTATAGTAACAATAATTTTATCACTACCAACAATGTTCTCAAAGTCAGATTCATCAAATGTAAAGACTATTAGTTATACTGATTTTATAAAAGAGTTAAACGATAACAAACTTGTTAGAGTAGATGAAAGAGAAGGGTATGTTTATGGATATACTTCTGAAAAAGATACGACAGCAGTAAAAGCTAGAATGATAACTGATAGATTAGGGGGAGATTCTCAACTTGTTAGCTTGATAGAAAGTAAGACAGTCAAAATTGAATCGTTACCACCACAAGAACTACCATTCTTATTAAATATGCTAGCATCTTGGTTCCCAATGCTATTATTAATTGGAATCTGGATATTTATGCTTAACAAAATGAATAAAGGTGGAGGTGGAGGACCTCAAGTTTTCAATATGGGTAAATCTAAGGCAAAAGAAAATGGAGAAAATGTATCTCAAGTAACTTTTGCGGATGTAGCTGGAATTGATGAAGCTAAAATCGAATTAGAAGAGGTTGTTCAGTTTTTAAAAGAGCCGGATAAGTTTAAAAATTTAGGTGCTAAAATTCCTAAGGGAGTTCTTTTATTAGGATCACCAGGTACAGGAAAGACACTTTTAGCAAAAGCGGTAGCTGGAGAAGCTGGAGTTCCATTCTTTAGTATGTCAGGATCAGAGTTCGTAGAAATGTTCGTAGGGGTTGGAGCTTCAAGAGTTAGAGATTTATTCTCTAAAGCTAGAAAAAACTCTCCTTGTATAATTTTTATAGATGAGATTGATGCTGTAGGTAGAAAAAGAGGAAGTGGTCAAGGTGGAGGAAACGACGAAAGAGAACAAACACTTAACCAACTTTTAGTAGAGATGGATGGATTTGGAACTGAAGAGACAATCATTGTTTTAGCAGCAACAAACAGACCGGAAATTTTAGATAAAGCGTTAATGAGACCTGGAAGATTTGATAGACAAGTTGTTGTTGATAGACCAGATATAAAAGGAAGAGAAGCTATTTTAAAAGTTCACTCTAAAAATAAAAAGTTTGCTTCAGATGTAGATTTTGAAGTAATCGCAAGAAAAACACCTGGATTTGTTGGAGCAGATATAGCAAATATGTTAAATGAAGCCGCTATTTTAGCTGCAAGAGCTGGAAGAGAAGAGATAAATATGGCAGATTTAGAAGAAGCTTCAGAAAAAGTTACTATAGGTCCAGAAAGAAAATCAAGAATGGCTGTTCAGAAAGAAAGAATCATTGTAGCTTATCATGAGGTAGGGCACGCAATGACTCAGAGATTATCACCAAATACAGAGCCAGTTCACAAAGTGACGATTATTCCAAGAGGTATGGCTGCGTTAGGATATACTATGACGCTACCAACGGAAGATAGATATCTTAAATCAAAAAATGAATTTTTATCTGAGCTTGTAACTTTATTAGGAGGAAGAGCCGCAGAGGAGATTGTATTTGGAGATATAACAACGGGAGCAAGTAACGATATTGAAAGGGCAACAGCAATAGCTCATGCCATGGTAACAAAATATGGAATGAGTGATAAATTTGGACCAATAATGTTAGATGCTACACGTGATGGAGATATGTTCCAGCAAAAGCTTTATGGTGAAACGACATCTAAAGAGATTGACGATGAGATTAGAAGATTAGTTTCTACAGCTTATGCTAAAGCTAAAGAGATTTTAACAGATAATAGAGATAAACTTGAAGAGATAACTCAAGCTTTATTGAGATTAGAAACAATAAATGGTGAAGAGTTAGATGAGATGTTAGCAGGGAAAACTGTTGAAAGATTAGAAAAAGAAAATAGTATCGAAGAAAAAATTGTGGATTTAAAAGAAGAAGAGGAAAAGTTAAAAGAGGAGCTAAAGCAAAAAGCAGCTCAATCAGTTTTGGATAATACACCAGAGTAATATCTAGAAAATAAACTTTACTAAAAAAAGAAATTATGTTATAATTAATTTAATCTTTGCTAGGATTTACGATTAAGCCCCGTAGACCTTGGCCTAGATATTAAATATTCAGGAGGAAATAAAAATGGCTATAAACAAAGCAGAAATCATCGCAGCATACGGAAAAGATGGAAAAGATACAGGATCTACAGAGGTTCAAGTTGCTATATTAACAGCACAAATCAACCACTTAACTAACCACTTAAGAACTCACAAGAAAGACTTCCATTCAAGATTAGGATTATTAAAAATGGTTGGAAAAAGAAAGAGATTATTAAGCTACTTAATGAGCAAAGATATCGAAGGATACAGAGCTTTAATTGCTAAATTAGGAATCAGAAAGTAATTTTAAAACGAGGAAATTTTCCTCGTTTTTTTTTATAAGTTACACAAGAAATACACAATGAAAAAGTATAAAGGGGAAAAGTCATGAAAAGAATGATAATTTTGTTGTTTTCAATATTTTCAATAGTTATATTTTCACAAAATATTGAAAGCTATGCAGAAGAGATAAGGCAAGAAGAGTATATAAAAGGAAAAATACTATCTTTAGAAAATGTAATAAAAAATGGGTATAATGAACAGGATGGAATAAGAGAGATAGAGGAGTATAAAGTTAAAATTTTAGAAGGGGAGGATAAGAATAAAGAGGTATTAGTTCAATCTCCGGTTTATGAAGAGAGAGCATATAATATATTTATAAGAGAAAAGCAAAATATCGTTTTATATAAAGAAAGTAGTGATGAAGCTGGAAATACATACTATATAGTAGACATAGATAAAAGAGATTCAATATTAGTTATAATTGGGATTTTTGTAGCGTTAACAATTTTTATAGCCAAACTTAAAGGCATAAAAGCCTTACTCTCTTTAGTTATTGTAGTGGCTATAATATATAATATATTTTTACCAATGATAGCAAATGGATATTCTCCAATTCTTATATCAACATTATGTGCACTTCTATGTTCTACGATTACAATATTTTTGACAACAGGATTTTCTCAAAAGGGTATTGTTGCAATTCTTGGAGCGGTTGCTGGAGTGATTATAGCAGGAGTAATTTCGATGTATTTTTCTTATAAAATGGCAATGACAGGTTTTGTATCTGTAGAAGCATTAAATTATTCGGCATTACTTCAAGGTATAAGAGTGAGAGAGATAATTTCGGCTGGAGTTATTTTAGGAAGTATGGGGGCAGTAATGGATGTATCGATGTCAATCTCTTCGGCATTAACTGAGCTTAAGGCTGTAGCCTCTAATATAACGAAAAAAGAGATTTTCGATTCTGGAATGAGAATAGGAGCAGACATAATAGGAACTATGGTAAATACTCTTATACTAGCTTATATAGGAAGTGGAATTCTTTCTACATTATTTATATATTTACAAAAAGAGCAATTTCCATTGATTAGAATTTTGAACTTTGAATCTGTAGCAGCAGATATACTTAGAGCTTTTGCAGGAAGTATAGGAATATTAGTTGCAGTTCCAATAACGTCATATCTTTGTTGTGTTTTGTTTGCAAAAAAAAATAGCTGAATTTCAGCTATTTTTTTATTGTTCTGTTGGAGTAAAGTTATTAACTACATTGATCCATAAGTTTTCTTTTTTTAATATATATTCAATAAATTCTCTAACCGCTCCATCGCCACCATTTCTAGTAGAGATAAAATCAGATATTTGTAAAATTTCTTCAACAGAATCTTTTGGAGCAGCAGCAAGTTTACATTTTTTCATAACAGCTAAATCAATTAAATCATCACCCATATAGGCAACATTTTCATATGAAATATTGTATTTTTCTAAAATTAAATCAAGTGTCGCTATTTTATTTTTAATTCCTTGGTGAATCTCATTTATTCCAAGTTCTTGACAACGCTTAGTAACAATATGTGATGTCTTTCCAGTTATAATAGCTATTTCTTTACCTTGAGCAATAGCTTGAGTTATTCCTAGACCATCCTTAACATTAAAAGCTTTCATCTCGTCTCCTGAATTTGAAACGTAAAGTTTTCCATCAGTTAATGTTCCATCGACATCTAAAACAATAAGTTTAATCATTGAAAATCCTCCTCCAAAAATAAAATAAAACTGGAGATGTCTCCAGTTTTATTTCTTCGATAGCATCGATTATAAAGCGTTAACTTTTGCAGCTAATCTAGCTTTTCTTCTAGAAGCTGTGTTCTTCTTCATGATTCCTTTGCTTACAGCTTTATCTAACTCTTTGTAAGCTACAGATAAAGCAGCGTTAGCAGCCTCAACCTCTTTAGTTTCTACTGCTACTAATACCTTTTTAAGCATAGTTTTTACTCTAGATTTTACAGCTTGATTTCTCTCTCTGTTTCTCTCCGCTACGATAACTCTCTTTTTTGCTGATTTTGAATGTGCCAAATCAAAAACCTCCCTTTAATTTTAAATAAAATTTTCATATCATAATAACATAAATAACGCTTTATGTCAATATGATTCTAATACCAAGTATGGTAGTTCAATTTGACAGGTAAGCATAAAAAGAGACACAATTTGTACAATGGACCTAAGATATTTTATCATATTTAATAGAAAAAAAGAAGATAATTAAAAAAATATTTTATATTTTTTCAAAAAAAGGGTATTATATTATAGATAGAAATTAGTAAATAAAGAAAGGATAAGAATGAATATAGAGGAAAAAATATCTTTAATAGCTGCAGAAAAAATGAGATTAGAGATAGAGAATGTAGATGGAAATGAGGTATTTTTTAGAGGTATTCCAGATGAAAATGGCATAGTGATAGATGTCGAAGTTTTAGCTAGAGGAAATAGATATTCAGTTCCAGCAATACTGAAAGCGATGAGAAAAGGTGAAGTTATAATACACAATCATCCTTCAGGTCATTTATATCCGTCAGACCCCGATGTTGAAATAGCGGCTATATATTCAAATAGACTTGATGGAGCATCATATATAGTAAATAATGATGTAACGGATATTTATGTGATTGTAGAGTTGATTCAAAGAAAAAATGTAAAGATAGATATAAAGCCATATTTTGAAAAAAATGGACTTTTAGCCAATGTTTTTAAAGAGTTTGAATATAGAAATGAACAGTTAGAGATGGCTGAAGTTATTGAAAATGGATTAAATACAGAAACGAAAGTAATAGTAGAGGCTGGAACAGGAACAGGAAAGACTTTAGGATATTTAATACCAGCAATTGAATGGAGCATAAAAAATAAAAAAAGAGTTGTTATAAGTACAAATACAATAAATTTACAAGAACAACTTTTAAACAAAGATATTCCGATAGCTAAAAAAGTTATCCAAGGAGACTTTAATTATATGTTAGTTAAAGGTAGAGGGAATTACCTTTGTAATAGAAAATTACACAATGTAGCAACGGGAGATATTGTAGATTTTGAAGAATATAGCCAAAATCAAAAGGCTCAGTTTCGAGAAGTTTTAAAATGGGGTGGTAAAACAGAAAGTGGAGATAAGGCAGAGCTTCCATTTGAAGTCGATTATACAATTTGGGAGCATTTTCAGAGTGAGAGTGACATGTGTGCAGGAAATAAATGTCCTTTTAAAGCTGACTGTTACTTTTTAAAAGCCAGAGATGAGAAGAAGAAAGCAGATATACTGATAACAAATCATCATATGTATTTTTCTGATTTGGCAATAAGAAAAGAGATAGGATTCAATACGGAATATTCAATTTTGCCAGAATATGAATTGGTTGTTTTTGATGAAGCTCATAATGTTGAAAAAGTGGCAAGAGATTATTTTTCTTATGATGTTTCAAAATACGGGTTTACAAAAACTATGAATCAAATATATACAATGGAAAAATCTAAAAAAAGAGGAACGGGAAGTTTAGATGTCTTAATAAATTATTTAAAAACAGCGGATTATGATGGAAAAAAAGGAACTGAATCAGATTTAGAGAATGATATTAAATTGAGACATCGTAATTTATTTACATCTGGAAGAGCGTATTTTAATTTTTTAATAGAAATTTTTTCAAAGGGACAAATGTCGAGCATAACTTATAGATTAAAGAAAAATGAATTTGAAAGAGCTGTATTCTATGAGCAGCTAGATAATTTGAAGGATGAATTTATAGCAGATCTATCATCATATTTAAAAAAAGTTAGAACTATATTAGGAAGAATAAAAGATTTAGAGGATAAAGAGGGATATATAAGTGATTTTTCAAGATATATAGATCGATTAGACGGGTTCTTTGAAAATTTAAAATTTATTAATGCTTTAGATGATGAGAAATTTATTTATTGGGCAGAAGTAAATGGAAAAAAAAGTAATTCTAAATTGGTGGCAACACCACTAAAAATAGATGGAGAACTAGATAAAAATCTATATACAAATTTAAAACAGATGATTTTCACATCTGCAACAATAGCAATAGGAAGTGATTTTTCATATTTTAAAGAGAGCATAGGATTAAAAGAAAAAACTTTAGAAAAAGTTATTCATTCACCATTTGATTATGATAATCAAATGAAAGTTTATTTACCTAAAGATCTTTTAAATCCAAGTGATCCAAAATTTATAGACAGTATTAGAGATTTTTTAAAAAATTTGATATTGAAAACTTCAGGGAAATGTTTTATACTATTTACTTCTTATACGACATTAAATTATATGTATTATATGATAAAAGATGATTTAGAAGACGCAGGATTAAATTTATTAATTCAAGGACAAGCTCCGAGAACTCAGCTTGTGAATATGTATAAAAATATAAAAAATCCAGTTTTATTTGGAACAGATTCTTTCTGGGAAGGGGTAGATATAAAGGGAGAACAATTAAGTTCTGTAATTATAATAAAGCTACCATTTAAAGTTCCAAGTGACCCTATTACAGAAGCAATAATAGAAAATATAACTCAACAAAATAAAAATGCTTTTGTAGAATATCAAATTCCAGAATCAGTAATTAAATTTAAACAAGGAATTGGAAGATTGATAAGAAGTAAAAGTGATAGAGGAATTGTTACAATATTAGATAATAGAGTAATAACAAAAAGCTATGGAAAATACTTTAAAGATGCAATACCTACAAAAAATATAAAGATACTTAATAAAGAAGATATTTTAAAGGATATTTCTAAAACTTAAAAGGAGTAACTAATATGAAGAAAATTGAGCTGTTTGGTCTGAGCTTGACTTTTAAGATTAACAAAAAGAATGCAGATGATGCTGAATTATATACGAAAGATAATCATTTAAAGGAGAAGATATTTTATTTAATTTTGATGGTTATGGTAATAGTTATTAGTTCAAAGAGTGGCTATATAGTAAATACACAAAAGTATGATATAGGAGATGTAGCAATAAATGATATTTACTCTCCAAAGAGTATTCTTTTTAATGATAGAGATAAAAAACAAGATATTATAAAAAATTTAATGGAAGGTTCAAAGAAAGAATATATCTATGTACCTCAAGCAGGTAGCGTTTATATATCTGGTGCTGAATATTTATTTGATGAAATTTTGAAGAAAGATTTTAAAAAAAATAAACTTTATTTAGATAGAGTTGAAGATATAATAGGGAAACCGTTATCTCCAAAATTGATAAATGAATTGACTCAGCTAAATAAAAGAGATTTGACGGATACTAAAGAAAGAGTTATAGGGTTTTTAACAAAAGCTTATGCAACAGGAATCATAAGAGAAAAAGGAAGTTTAACAATCTCTCCTCCAAATGATGAATTATTTTTAGAACTGTCTGATTTTGATAAGAAAATTGTAGAGAATTTTTTAACGGCAAATTATATCTATGATGAAACAAAAACTAAAAACTCGATAGCAGAAAAGATATCTCAGATAGACGATCAGATTTTAGATATAAAAGCCGGAACTTTACTTGTGAAAAAAGGAGATATAATAACAGATAGTAGAGCTAAACTTTTAGAGGCTGTGGGAATATATTCGTATAAAAAAAGTTTAGGTTTTTCAGTTGCAAATTTTTTATATACAATTATTTTAACTGTTATATTTTATCATTTGTTAGCAAATAAATTTAAAAAGAATATATTAAATAAAAATGTTTATAGAAGTTTGTTTTTAATATATACTATAGGATTTTTAGCATATAGATTTACACAACCAGATCATATATATTTTGTACCGTTTGAAACTATGTTTTTCTTGATGTCTATACTATTTGCTAAAGATTTTGCATTTATAATGACATTGATGTCAATAACGTTTTTATTCCCAATTGTAGGATACGATCCTATTTTTATAATAGTGACATTTTTAGCTTGTTTGATGGGATCATATTTGATAGAGAAGGTTACAACAAGACAGGAGTTAATTGCTTTAGGAATGAAGTTAGCAGTAACTAAGTTTTTCTTATACTTATTATTAACATATTTTATAGGAAGAGAAAAGAACTTGATAGCCTTACAAAGTGGAGAAATAGTTATATCGGGACTGCTTTCAGGTATGTTAGCCATAGCTGTTCTACCGTATTTTGAAAAAACATTTAATATTTTGACGACATTTAGATTGTTGGAATTAGGAGATTTGTCTCATCCTTTATTAAAATTATTATCTATGAAGGCTCCAGGGACGTTCCATCATTCGATGATGGTAGCAACTTTATCTGAAGCAGCAGCAGAGGCTATAGGTGCAAATGCAATATTTGCTAGAGTTGCATCTTACTATCATGATATAGGAAAAATGAAGAGACCCAAATTTTATGTGGAAAACCAAGAGGGGGGAGAAAATCCTCACTCTAAAATATCTCCATTTTTAAGTACTCTGATAATAACATCTCATACTAAAGATGGAAATGAGTTAGGAAGAGAATATAAAATTCCAAGAGAGATAAGGGATGTTATGTTTGAGCATCAAGGAACGACTATGTTAGCTTATTTTTATAATAAAGCTAAACAGCTAGATCCAACGGTTTTAGAGGATGATTTTAAATATAGTGGACCAATTCCAAGAAGTAAGGAATCGGCTATAATAATGTTAGCTGATTCGATAGAAGCAGCGGTAAGATCTTTAGATGAAAAAACGCCAATAACTATTGAAAATATGTTAAGAAGGATTATTAACTCGAAAATAGAGGATAATCAACTTTCTGAAGCGGCACTAACATTTAAAGAGATTGAAATAATAATTAAAACTTTTACAAAGGTATTGATGAGTATTCACCATGTGAGAATAAAATATCCTGGGCAAAAGTAGAATAAGAGAGATTAAAAGGAGTTAGAGATGGAAGTAGTTTTAGATTTTTCTCTAGAAATAGAGGGATACAATGAATATATAAAAGAAGATGAAGTACAACAATATATCTGTGAAGTTTTAAATGATGAATTTGAATCAGAAAAACCAGTATATTTATCAGTAGCCTTAGTCGGAAATGAAGATATTCAAAGAATAAATAGAGATTTTAGAGATAAGGATAGACCCACGGATGTTATCTCATTTGCTTACCATGAAACAGAGGATTACATGATAGGGCCATATGATACATTAGGAGATATTATAATATCTTTAGAAAGAGTAGAGGAACAATGTAATGAGTATAATCACTCATTTAGAAGAGAGTTCTTCTATGTTTTAACTCATGGAATGCTTCACCTTTTAGGATACGACCATATAGAGGAAGAAGATAAGAAAGAGATGAGGGCTAGAGAGGAAGAAATTTTAGGGAAATTTGGTCATACTAGAGATTAGACGGGAGGATGCTTATGAAAAAAGGGACTAAACAGGATGTAACACAAAGTTTTAATGTTGCAATTGAAGGGATAATAGAGACAATTAGAACAGAGAGAAATATGAAGTTTCATGCTTTTTGTACAATATTAGTTTTGATGATTTCAATATTTTTAGGTGTTAGTAGAATGGAGTTAATTGTGTTATCAATTAGTATGTCCCTAGTTTTAGCGGCAGAATTATTAAATACAGCGATTGAAAGTTTTGTAGATTTAGTTTGTCCAGACTATAATCTTTTGGCCAAGAGAGCAAAAGATGTTGGAGCGGGTGCTGTTTTTATAGCAGCAACAAATGCTTTAATAGTTGGATATTTAGTATTTCATAAAAGAATAGCGGGAGAGTTTGCAAATTTTTTCGATTTACTAAAAGAATCATATGCTAATGTAATTGTTTTTATATTGATTTTTTTAGTTATATTGGTAATTACAATAAAAAGTTTTTTTAAAAAAGGAACTCCTTTAAGAGGAGGAATACCTAGTGGTCATAGTGCTTTAGGTGGTGCACTCTTTGTAGGAATATTCTTTTTAACAGATGATGTTAGAATTTTTTATCTTTCGCTTTTTCTTTTAATTTTAGTACTACAGTCAAGAGTTGAAGGAAAGATACATACTGTATTGGAAACCCTTATAGGGGCAGTACTAGGAATGGGAGTAACTTATCTATTCCTATCATTATTAAAAATTTAGATTGTTTGGGAGTGGTATAATGCAAAGAGCGAAAGATTATCTATTGCTTAGTGTACTCTCTTATTGTAATTTTTCACAAGAGGATTATAAAAAAAATTTAAATCAAATTTACAGAGAGAACGATTCATTAAAATTAGATAGCGATGGTTTCTATTTTTCAAATTCAAAAACAAGATATTTGTTTTATGATTTTTTTAAAGAAATTCTTCCAAATTGGGAGATATTCTATGTAGAAAGTAAAAGAGCTTCAGATCTGGATAAAAATTCAACAGGTTTTTATAGTGTAGTTTTTAAAAATACAAAATATGATAGATATGTTATCTCTTATAGAGGAAGTGAGAAATATCCTTTGGAGGATGCATACAAAGATTTTATAGAAAACGATTTGAAAATAGGTTTGGGTGTAAAACCGAAGCAATTTTATGATGGGCTAGAAGTTTTTAATAAACTTTATGACGAGTTTAAAATTCCTAAAGAGAAAATATCTATTACTGGTCACTCTCTGGGTGGAGGGATAGCTCAATTTGTAAGTATCATGGTAGATAAGGAGAGAGGATTTATTCCGTATACTTGTACTTGGAATGCTGTAGGAATCAATAGAGATGGAATAATAAATCTTTTGGATTTCTTTAATTATGATAAAATACTAGATAAATTAAATTTAGATGATATAGAGAGGCAATATTTTTTAGAGTTTAAGAATGAATATTTATCATTCTTTTTGAAAGAACTAAAAAAAGGTAAAGTGATAAAAGATAATAATACTTTATTATTGACAGGGAATATAGAAGTAACACCTCAAATTGATGAAAGCTTTGTAAAAAGTTTTGTAAAAAGTACTAAGTTTGAAAATCTATTGGGAAAAGTATCTGTAGATACAAAAAATAGATTGCTTGATAATAATAAAGTGTTTAATGCCTTGTTTAAAGTTGATAATTTAACAGAGGAACTTTATCAGGCTGATTATTTTATAAGAAGAATAAAAACAAATAAAGTTTATGAAGAAAATATTGTTAATTTTTGTCATTCTGAGGATTTGACAGTTTCACTTTTTCCTCATATAGGAGCAGTTTATCAAGTTGATAAATATTTTTTGAGAAAAGAAGTGAGGAAGAAAACTATTTTTTCTAATTTTTTATTTTTTACTAAGTCAGTTCAAGATTATCATTATCAAGATATTTTCTTACCTTTCATTGAAGTTGAGGGAGAACGTATTGGGATGTTTAGTAAAAATCTGTCGATTGGATATTTAGGAACTATAATTAGAAAGATTTTAACATTGGAATACTGTGTTGAAAGAGAGTTGCTTGCAGATTATTATAGTTTAGTTCCAATGACAGATAGTAATTATAAGAAGATAAAGACAGAGATTTTGAATGCAATAAAAAAATGTGGTGATGATATTTTATATAAATCACAAGCATACAATCAATTAAAAGATATGGATCAACAGACTTTTACAAGAGTATGGGAGAATTTGAAAATGAAGCTACCAAGTCCATACAGAATACAAGATATTTATGATTTGATATTATTTTAAAAGGACATGAAATTCATGTCCTTTTATAATTTAAATATATTTACAATTAATGGAACTAGTAGAGGTACTGATGTAGTCAGAACAACGCCTGAAAAAAATGCGATAACAGATATATCAGAACTATTACTTTTATTTATAACAGGAAGAAGAGTATCCATAGCTGTAGCACCAGCTGTAGATATAGATTCAAAACTTCCAATGAATTTAGCAATAAGAGGAATTGTTAAAATTGCAAGAACTTCTCTAAAAACATTACTTAAAAAGGCAACACTTCCAAGTTCAGGACTTATTTTAGTTAATTCAATGGCCGATAGAGAGTACCAACCAAGACCAGAAGAAACAGCAAGGCTTTCTCCAATAGAGATGGGAAGAAATAAAGAACCAATAACTCCACCTAAAAGAGAACCTAAAATTGTGGAGATAGGAAGAAGCCATATTTTTTTACCATATTTTTTTAAATTAGAAAATACAGAAGAGTTATTTCCAATATCGATTCCAACAAAAAATAAAAGTAAGCAGAGACCTAAATCGATAAAAGTATCTGATGAATTAGATAAAAATGGAGTTTGAAAAAATAATCCTATAATAACTCCAAAAATAATTGATAAACAAATTCCTAGCATCTATTTGTCACCTCTTTTTCTGAAGAAAAATTTAGTAATAAAAATACTTCCTAAAATAGAGAAAAATGCAATAACAATAGCTTGTAATCCAAGATTTGGAAATTCTTTTATAATTTTGTTATCACTACCAATTTTATACCCCATAACTCCTAATAAAAAGAAAAGAGAAAATGATTGTAAAATAGCAGTTTTCATCTTTAATTTTAAAGGTATTAATTGGTATTTACTCAATAAAAAACCACAGCTTATAATGAAAATATAAAATAAAATTCTTACCATGCTTCCTCCTAGATATTAAATATAGTAGGAGTTTACCATAAAGATTATACAAAAATCAAATTTTGCAAAAAATAAACCCTTAAAAGGTTTGAAAAAAATAAAAAATAAAAAAATGAAATTAATTTATTTTTTCACTAAAATTTATATAAAAAATAAAAATAAATTTTTTTTATTTTTAAAAATTAAATCATTATAAATAAGAAGAATTATTTTTATGTGAAATTAGAAAGAGAAAGAAATACTACTTTTACACAAAAAAACCATAAAAAGGTTTATTTTAAATATAATCAAAGATTTTTTTTTGGAGTTATAATGAAAAATATATTTTCAACTACTATATATGTTCTAAAATGAGCGTTATTGACATAAAAAAGAAAATGAAGTATATATGATATCAACAAGAAAAAATAAATGAGGAGGAATTATTATGTCAAAAGGATTTGCACCAGAACCATATAAAATAAAAATGGTTGAAAATATGGCTATTATGACTAAAGAAGAAAGAAAAGAGGCTATTGAAAGAGCTGGATACAATACTTTTTTATTAAAATCAGATGAATGTTATATAGACTTACTTACTGACTCTGGAACTAATGCTATGAGTGATGCTCAGTGGGCTGGCTTGATGCTAGGTGATGAAGCCTATGCAGGAAGTAAAAATTTTTATCATTTAGAAAAAACAGTTCAGGAACTTTTTGGATTTAAATATGTAGTTCCAACTCATCAAGGAAGAGGAGCCGAGAATATATTATCAACATTAACTATAAAACCAGGAGACTATGTACCAGGAAACATGTATTTTACGACAACAAGATTTCATCAAGAAAGAAATGGAGCAACATTTAGAGATATTATTATAGATGAAGCACATGATTCACAGATTGATTTACCATTTAAAGGAAATGTAGACTTAAAGAAATTGCAGGCTTTAATAGATGAAGTTGGAGCTGAAAAAATACCATATATTTGTTTAGCTGTAACAGTAAATCTAGCAGGAGGACAGCCAGTTTCAATGGCAAATATAAGAGCAGTTTCTGAATTAGCCCATAGTTATGGAATAAAAATAATGTATGATGCAACTCGTTGTATAGAGAATGCATATTTTATAAAATCAAGAGAAGAAGGATATGCAGATGTAGCGATAAAAGATATTGTGAAAGAGATGTTTTCTTATGGTGATGGATGTACGATGAGTGGAAAAAAAGATTGTTTAACTAATATTGGTGGATTTTTATGTATGAATGACTATGATTTATATCTACAAGCAACAGCTACAGTAGTTCAATTTGAAGGGATGCCTAGCTATGGTGGTTTAGCAGGAAGAGATATGGAGGCAATGGCAATTGGACTTAGGGAAGCTGTTAACTATGAATATATAAGTCATAGAGTAAACCAAATTAGATATTTAGGAGAGAGATTGGATGCAGCAGGAGTACCAATGGTAAAACCATACGGTGGTCATGCAATATTCTTAGACGCAAGGGCTTTTTTACCTCATTTAACTCAGGATGATTTACCAGCTCAATCACTAGCTGCAGCTATATATGAAAGCTCAGGAGTTAGAACAATGGAAAGAGGTGTAGTTTCAGCAGGAAGAGACATAAAGACAGGAAAAAATCACTATCCAAAGTTAGAAACAGTTAGATTAACAATACCTAGAAGGGTTTATACATACGCACATTTAGATTATGTAGCAGACGCAATAATTTCTCTTTATAAAAATAAAGAGGAAATAAAAGGACTGAAGTGGGAATATGAGCCAGCTTGTTTAAGATTCTTTACAGGAAGATTTTCTCACAAATAGATAACAGCAATTAAAATATCCTAAGGGCAACTTTAGGATATTTTAATATAAATACCTACATAAAACTTTCTACTAAAATTAAAAAATAGGAGGTACATATGGGGTTTATAGACATGTTATTATCACCATTGAAAACGGCAGTAAGTGCTCTTAATGGTTTTTTATGGGGAGATATTATTCTTTTTAATGTTGGAGAAACGAATATAGGATTAAGTTTATTAGTTTTAATGTTGATTCCTACAGGAATATATTATTGTATAAAAACTAAAATGTTATCATTTAGATTATTTCCAGAAATGATTAGAATAGTATTAAAAAGTAAAGCTAAAGATGATAAAGAAGCAATTTCGGGGTTACAAGCACTTTTTATAGCAACAGCTTCAAGGGTTGGAATGGGTAATTTGGCTGGTGTTGTAGCGGCTGTATCTTTCGGTGGTCCAGGAGCAATATTTTGGATGTGGGTAGCAGCTATAATAGTTTCTAATACTGCTTTTATAGAAAGTACTCTCGCACAGATATATAAAGAGAAAGATCCTTTGTATGGTGGATGGAGAGGTGGTCCAGCATACTTTATGAATAGAATGGAGGTAGTGGTAGAGGCCAAAAATAGTGATCCGTTTGAAACTAATATTATTTTAGAGTCAGATGTTATAGATAAAAATAAGAAAAAATACTATAAAAGAACTTCAAATTTTAAACTGTGTGGAATTTTATTCGCAATATCAGGATTGATAACTTGGGTAGGAATAACTCAGATAGTATCGAATTCAGTATCGGAATCTTTTAGTAATGCATTTGGATTGTCACCTCTATACACTTCTATCGGAATGACAGTTTTAGGAACAATAGTTTTATTTGGAAAAGGACGAAAAGATAAAATAGCAGAAGTTTTAAATAAATTAGTTCCCATTATGGCAATTTTATATTTTACATTGACACTATTTATTTTGATAAAAAATATTGGTTCAGTTCCAGGAATGTTTTTAGAAATATTTGAGGAAGCTTTTGGTGGAAGACAAATAGCAGCGGGAGGATTTGGAGCGGTATTAATGCAGGGAGTTAAGAGGGGTTTATTTTCCAATGAAGCAGGAAGTGGATCAGCACCATGTGCAGCCGCAGCTGCAGACGTTGAACATCCAGCACAACAAGGATTAATACAAGCTTTAGGAGTTTTTATAGATACTTTAGTTATATGTAGTTGTACAGCTTTTACGATGCTTTTAGCTCCAGCAGCTGTAAGAGATGGAAAGATGGGAATGGATCTATTACAAAGTTGTATGGACTATCATATTGGAAGTATAGGGACACCTTTAGTTGCTTTAATATTGTTTTTATTTAGTTTTAGTACTTTTTTAGGAATATTATTTTATGCAAGGTCTAATGTGGCTTTTTTATTTGGTGATAATATGAAAGCACAGGATGCTTATAAAATATTTGCACTTGTAATGATGTTTGTTGGAGGGATGGCGCAGTATTTATTTGTGTGGGAATTAGGAGATTTAGGAGTTGCGTTAATGACAGTATTTAATATAATAGCGATAGTTCCTATGTCAAAAATTGCTTTAGATTCTTTAAAAGATTATGAAAGAGTCTATATAAAAAATGAAAATAAGGTTTTAGAAGAAAAATAAATTTAAATACCTTAGATTGAGTATATCAATCTAGGGTATTTTTTATTGTAAAAATATGGAAAATTTGATACTCTATAATAAACAGCTTTTTTTATTTTTAGGGGGAGATATCTATGTTTTTATCGCCAGGGGAAAAGATATTAAAGTATAGAAAACATTATAAAATAAAACAAGAGGAATTAACAAAAAATATAGTTTCTAAAACTTATTTAGGAATGGTTGAAAGTGGTAAAAAAGTTTTAAGTAAAAGAATGAGTTTTATTTTCTACAAAAATTTGAATGAAATTTTAGAGAAAAAAGGAGAAAAATTAGAATTAACTTATGAGGAATTTATTGAGAGTTCTGAAGTTAAAGCTAAGAGATATTTAGATGGAATTTTAAAAACGGGGATTATAGAAAATAAATGGTTGATAGAGGAAGCAATCTTAAAATTAAATATCGCTGATCAAATAAAAATGATTCTCGATTTAAGTAGATTCTATTTAAGATTAGATCTTCAAGATGAAGCAAGAAAAATGTATGGAAAATTATTTCAACGAGTATCTGAAATAAAAAAATATGAACAAGAATTTATAATTTTTTTAAATTTGTGTGAAAAATATAAAAAGTATGAGATAATAATATTACTCTTTGAAAAATATGAAGAGGACATAAAAAAATTAAAAAAAATAAATGAGATATATTATCTTTATTTGTATTCGAAATATAGAATGGGAACTATTGATTCGATAGAGTTAGAAGATATAATAAAAGGAATTTTAAAAAATTTAAAAAATAGTGACACAAAAAATAATTATTTAAAAATTTTAATAGAGATTTCCACACTAGATTCGTTAGAGAAATCTATAAAAATATATAATGAAGTTTTTAAACAAGCTTTAGATTTAGAATTTAAATTAGAGATTTTATATAAATTAAGTGAAATTTTGATAAAAAGTTTAAAAAATGATGAGTTGAAAGTTATTTATTTGAGATTAAAAAGGATTCATGAACGTAAATTGGAAAATGAAAACAGAAAGAAATTTATACTTTTATATAATTTAGGTAAGATTGCAGATATCTTGAATAAAAAAAATGAAGCGAAAAAATATTATATTGAAGCTTTAATAATAGGAAAAGGAATTGACGTTCCTTTGAATCAAGTTACGGAGATAATTAATAAGTTATTTATCAGTTTTGAAAAAAGTGATTATTACTCTTTATTGAGCATAGAGGAAGAGTATTTAAGAATATTAAAAAATTATGAGGATTATAAACCAGTAGTAACATTATTACAATATTACTATAAAAATTATCCCCATAAATTGGATGAAAAATTTAATTTATTTAGAAACTATTTGGAGTAAAATAGTAAGGAGAGAGGCGAAATGATAAAAGTAGGAAAAAGACAAACGATGAAGATTAACAACTTCAGTAGTAAAGGTGCACATTTAGATGCAGGAACAGGGGATGCAAAAGATAACATTCTTCTACCAAACAATGAATTAGAAGGAAAAGTGTTAGATATAGGTGATGAGATAGATGTTATGATCTATAGAGATTCAGAAGATAGATTGACAGCGACATTTAGAAAGACAGCTTTAACAGTTGGAACAGTAGGGAAATTATATGTAACAGATATGAACGAAAAACTAGGAGCATTCTTAGATTGGGGACTAAAGAAAGAGTTATTATTACCTTACGCACAAATGGATGGAGACGTAAAACCAGGTGATGAAGTTTTAGTTGGTATATATGAAGACAGTAAAGGAAGATTATCTGCAACTATGAAAATATACAGCTTCCTAATGCCAAATAAAGATTACAAGAAAAATGATTTTGTAGAAGGTACTGTTTATAGAATCAATCCAGAAATTGGAATATTTGTTGCAGTAGATAATAGATACTTTGGACTTATACCTAATAGTGAATGTTTCAGAAAATTTAATGTTGGAGAAGAGATTCAAGCAAGAGTAATTAGAGTTAGAGAAGATGGAAAGTTAGATTTAGCAATGAGAGAGTTAGCTTTTGTTCAAATGGATAAAGATGCTGAAGTAATAGTAAGTAAAATGAAAATATTAAAAACTCACTTTAGATTTAATGATGACAGTTCTCCAGAAGCTATAAAAGAATATTTTGGAATAAGTAAAAAAGCGTTTAAAAGAGCAATGGGAAGACTATTAAAAGAAGGTAAAGTAGAGAAGACAGAGGAAGGATACTTCAGACTAAAATAAAAGGGGATTTTATGGAAGGAAAAACTATACAATCTATCCAAAGAGCAATAGATATAATGAATTGCTTTAATGAGGAAGTTCATGAACTATCACTAAAAGAGATTAGTGAGAAGGTTGGATTAAGTAAAAGTACTGTTCATGGAATTGTTTCAACACTTTTAAAAAATTCATATTTAGAGCAGAGTGAAAAAAATAGTAACTATTCACTAGGACCAGCTTTTATAGAGAAAAGTTTTATTGTAAATGAAGATGTTTTGATAAAGAATGTGGGACATAAATATTTAGTCAACATATCAGAGGAGTTTTCTGTAACAGTAAATCTGTTTATTTTTAAAAGAGAGCATTTAAAGTTAATTGATAGAGTTCAGTCTGATTCAATGTATTATACAATAAGTACATCAGTAACTAAGATTCCTTTGAATGCATCAGCTTCTGGAAAGTTAGCATTAGCTTACTCTAAGGATGTAAATATAGATGTTATATTTAATAAAGATTTATTATATAAATATACTAATAGTACAATAATAGATAGAGAAACTTTAATCGAAGAGATTTACAAGATTAGAAAAGATGGTTATTCTCTAGAGAGATCAGAAGTAGAATTGGGAATATATTGTATTTCAGTTCCAATTTTTAAGGTTAATAATGAATTTGTAGGAACTGCATCGATAATGGCTACAAGGGAGAAAATGATGCATATTCTTCCGCATCTGGCACCGAAAATGGTAGCTATGAGTAAAAAAATATCGTTCGAATTAGGAGCAAGAGAGGAGTATTAACTCCTCTTTTTTATTTTTTGGTTGACAAAAATATAAAAATAGTATATTGTGAATATAACAAATTTTTATTAAAGAACAACGTTCGACAATGTAGAACGAAAAAGAGGAGGATTTATGAACAACATGCTAGAAATTTTTGGACAATTTTGCTTTACAGAGGATAAATTAAAAAGCAGAATACCAGAATCGTATTTTAAAGAGTTTAAAAAGGTTCAAAACGGAGAAAAAGAGTTATCTATCGAACTTGCGGACTCTATAGCTAATGCAGTTAAAAATTGGGCTACTGAAAATGGAGCAACACATTTTACACACTGGTTCCAACCTTTGACAGAACTAACAGCAGAAAAGCATGATTCATTTATTTCAATGTCTTCAGATGGAAGTTGTGTTTCACAGTTTTCAGGAAAAGAGCTTATAAAAGGAGAAGCTGACACATCATCATTCCCAAATGGAGGAGTAAGATCAACTTTTGAAGCTAGAGGATATACAGCGTGGGATTGTAAATCACCAATGTTTTTAAGAGGAGAAGGATTATCTAAGTCGTTATATATTCCAACAGCCTTTATAGGATACAATCAAATGGCATTAGATAAAAAAGTTCCTTTATTAAGATCAATTGATTTTATATCAGAGCAAACATTAAGATTAAAAAGAATTTTAGATCCTAAATCAAATGTAACTTCAATTACAAATACTTTAGGTCTAGAGCAAGAGTATTTTTTAATAGAGAAGAGTTTCTGGGAGAAGCGTCAAGATTTAATGCTTTCTGGTAGAACAATATTTGGTTCATTGCCTCCAAAAGGTCAAGAATTAAATGATCACTACTATGGAAGTATTAAAGAGAAAGTTGAAAAAGTAATGAATGAAATAGACGCAGAGTTATGGAAAATAGGAATTATGGCTAAAACAAAGCATAATGAAGTAGCTCCAAACCAGTTTGAGATAGCACTTATGTTTGCGACAGCAAATGTGGCAGTGGATCAAAACCAATTAACAATGGATATAATTAAAAAAGTTGCAGACAGACACAATTTAAGTGCCTTATTACACGAGAAGCCATTTAAAGGTGTGAATGGATCAGGAAAACATTGTAACTGGTCATTAGCAACAAATTTAGGAGAAAATCTATTGGATCCATCTTCTTTATCAAAAAATAATCTTCAGTTCTTAGTATTTTTAACAGCAGTATTAGAAGGAATTGATAGATATGCTGATGTATTAAGAGCGTCTTGTGCAACACCAGGAAATGATCATAGATTAGGGGGGCATGAGGCTCCACCAGCAATAATTTCTGTTTTCATTGGTGATGAATTAGAAGAAATTTTAAAAAATATTGGAGAGATTGTTCCAACAAACGATGTAAAAGAAAGCATGGAATTTGGTGTTAAAAACTTTACAAAAATACCAAAAGATATTTCTGATAGAAATAGAACATCTCCATTTGCATTCACAGGAAATAAATTTGAATTCAGAATGCCAGGATCAAGTGCTTCAGCATCAACACCGACATTTATTATAAATACAATAATTGGTACAATCATAAAGGAATATGCGGATTTATTAGAATCTAAAGATCCAAAGGATTTAAAGAAAAATATAATTGAATTAATTAAAGATAGATATGAAAAACATAAAAGAATCGTTTTTAATGGAAATGGTTATGATGACAGTTGGAAAGTTGAAGCTGAAAAAAGAGGTTTAAAAAACTTAAGAAATACTTTAGAAGGATTAAAAGTTTATAAACAAGAGAATATAATCGAACTGTTTAAAAATGCCAAGGTTTTATCTCCGGAAGAATTAGAGGCGAGATATTCAGTTTACTGTGAGCGTTATATAAAGCAAGTAAATATTGAAGGAAGCTCAATGGTTAGAATCGCAAGAAATGAAATATATCCAGCACTTATGGAGTATGCTGCAAAAATATCAAACAGTATTCTTTCATTGAGAGAAGTTTTAGGAAATGATGAATATTTATCTGCTGATAAAGCTCACTTAGTTAAATTATTAGCTGGTAAAAATCGTTTAAAAGATTATTTAGCACAATTAGAATCACAATTAGTTGTAGCTAATGAAATTGATGGATTATATGAAAAAGTAGAATATTTAAATAAAGAGATTATTCCTCTTTTAAGTTGTTTAAGAGATATTGTTGATTTATTAGAGCATCAAGTTGAAAAGAAAGTTTGGCCAGTTCCAACTTATGAGGATATGTTATTCAGATTATAAATATAAAGAAGTCAGAGTTTTGAGGCTCTGACTTCTTTTTTTATAAAATTATAAGTTTTTAACTATATTGAGCTCTTAAATTTTGTTTTTTAAGTACAAATTTTATAGCTTCAAGTGCCGCTATTGTTCCATCAGAAGTTGCTGTAGTCACTTGTCTAATCATTTTTGATCTGACATCTCCAGCAGCAAATATACCCTCAATAGAAGTATGCATAGCTTCATCTGTTATAAGATATCCATTTTCGTCTAAAGATGCCACTTCTCCATATAGCTCTTTCAATGATTTAGTTCCTAGATATAGAAAAGCAAATTGAGTTTTACAGTTTATTTTTTCTCCAGCTACCTCAGCTATTACCTCTTCTACAAATTCTTCACCTTTTATTTCTAAAAGTTTAGATGAATAGTACATTTTAATTTTTTCATTGGCTTTTAAAGTTTCCATAAGTGATTTATCCTCTGATTCATCCGAAGCTTCAGTTAAAAACATATGGATTTCTTTAGAGTATTTTGTTAAAAATAATGCTTCTTCAGCGATTTCTTTACCCTTTCCGAAAAGTGAAACGCTCATATTTCTAGTGAAAGCACCATCGCAAGTAGCACAGTAAGAAACTCCTTTACCTAAATACTGTTCTTCACCAGGTAATTTTTTAGCACCATTTTTTGCCCAACCACTTGCAATAATAACAGTTTTAGCTGCAAAGTTATCTTTATCAGTTTTAACTATTTTATTTTCACCAAGTAGATCAAAACCTAAAAATGTAGCATCTACAAATTCTACATTAAATTTTAAAGTTTGTTCTTTCATTAAATTATAGATATCTTTACCAGTAGGTGATCCTTGAATTCCAGGATAGTTTTCAATCTTGTGGGCCATAAGTAAGCTTCCAACAGTTGGTTTTTCAATAACTAATACTGACAAGTTTGATCTTCCTGCATAAAGTGCAGATGTTAAACCTGCGGGTCCAGCTCCAATAATAACAACATCATAAATTTTATTTTCCATATTAAGTCCTCCTAAAACATTCCTTGGGATTTTAATACTCTTCTCTCCTCCCCTAAAAGTGTAGGTTCAGTGTGGGCACTATACACTATAGTATCTTCTGGATAGTTCTCACAAATCTTTTTTAAACTTCTTTGTAATTGTGATAAATTTCCAGTTGGTAGATCATATCTACCGTAGCTTCTTCTAAATAGTGTGTCGCCAGAGATCATAAAATTAGCTTCTTTGTTATAAAAACATTTCGAACCAATTGTATGACCAGGAGTATCAATAACTTCAAATCCAAAAATAGAATCTCCCTCTTTTAAAGGAGTAAAATCACCTGTATATACAAAGTCAAATCCTTGTATAGCGTAAGATAGATTTAAAGAAGCGTCTGTTAGGAACTTTTCTTCCTCTTTTCCTATGAAAAGTTGTACCTCAGGAAAAATATTTTTAATTTCATTTATTCCACCGATATGGTCTCCGTGACCATGAGTTAAAATAACATTTTTTAAAGTTAAATTATGCTCTTTTATAAAAGAAACAATCCCTGCTAATCTTGTATCGCTACAATCAAAAAGAGAAGCCTCATTTTTATCATTCCAAACTAAATAACAGTTTGTCATATAGCTTCCTAAAGGAAAGGCTTTAATTTTCATTAAAATTACCTCCAAATATATTCTTTTTCCTAATTATACATTATTTTAGTATTTTTTTCTATGAAAATCTTTTTTAATAAAAAAGAGAGGAAAATCCTCTCTAAGTTTATAAAAATGTTCTTAATACTTTTTTTATCATTTCGATACGATCTTCAATTGACGAGATAACAAGATACTCAGTTTCCTCATGAGAATTTCCTCCAATAGGGCCAATCCCATCTAAGACTCCAACTCCAAGTATTCCTAAGAAGTTAGCATCAGAGCCACCACCAGTTTTTTCCCATTCAGCTTTAATTCCTAATTCAGCTTTTGCAACATCAAATTTCTCTAAAAGAACTTTTGAAAGATTATTTAAAACAAGAGGAGGTCTATATCCAATCTCTTTTACTTCTATTTCAATTCCACTTACATAAGGAGTTGACTTTAAAGTATCTAAAGTTTTGATAATATTTTCAAAATGTTTTATATCATGAGAACGACCTTCAAATTTTATAACAGCTTTATCAGGAACGGTATTTACACCAAAGCCACCATTTATAACTCCAACATTTATAGAGTTTCCAATCTCTAAATTTTGAAGTTTTGAAATTTCTAAAACCCATCTTGAGGCTTCTATGATAGCATTGATTCCATTTTGTGGTGCGATTCCTGCATGAGCCGCTTTTCCCTTGAAAGTAATCTCATATTTAACTAAACCTTTTCTTTCTGAAACCATATTTCCATTTTTTCTAGCAGGTTCAAAAACTAAAGCATATTTTGTTTTTTTCCCCATTTCAGTAATTAAATCTCTAGAGATTAAAGAGCTAATCTCTTCATCTGTATTTATAATAATACAGATATTTAACTTTGAATCTTTAAACTCCTTCGCAACTTCATACATAGAAAGTAATCCTGATTTCATATCGTAAACACCAGGTCCGGTAGCTATATCTCCATCTATTTTAAATGGTCTTTTAGCTACAGTTCCCTCAGGAAAAACAGTGTCGTTATGTCCAATAAAAAGAAAATCAAAATTTTCGACATCTCTATTTTTTATAACAAGAACAGGATTATTTTTATTTAATTCATGATATTCAACAATCCAATCGCAATAAAGCTCTTCAAAAAACTTCGTTACAATTTTAAGACCATCAGGAGTGTTACTTCCACAATCTACATTAACTAAAGTTTCTAAATTTTTTAAATATTTATTTAAATCCATAAAATCCCCCATTTAATATAAATTATCCAAATAAAATCATATTTGAAACTAATAAAACAATTAAACCAACAAGCATAGGTAAGAAAGTTCTTCTTACAACTAAGAAAGGTGAAACACCAGAGATACCGCAAACAGCAACAATAACAGCAGTTATAGGAGAAACACTTCTAGCAATTCCAGATGCAAGTTGCATAGGCATAGCAATAACAACAGGATCTATATTGACAGAAGCCGCAACAGTAGGAGCAAGGGCAGCAAAAGCGAAGAATGGAGCATTTCCAGATCCCATAATAACAGATGATGCAGAGATAACACCAGTCATAACAAGAATCATAGGTTGAACACCAAGACCTGCATGTTTTGTCCATTCGATAATACTATCGATAACTCCAACTTTAGTAAGTCCGTAAGCAAAGAACTGACCCGCAACAATAAGTGTTATAACAGCCGCAAATTGAGAACCCATAGAATTAAAAACTATTTTTAAATCAGTGATTGTATTTTTGAAAGTACGTCTTCTTACTCCTTCAACAACCATACTAACAGTGATACTTAAAAGCATTGCAACTTCAACATTCATTTTGATACTACTTTTGAAAAGTGAACTAAATCCTAATATTATAACCAAAGGAATAATCGGGAATAATGCATAGAATCCAGGAGCCTCTTCCGAATTATCAGCTTGAGTTGCTTCTTTTTTGATTTCACTTTCATCATATGAAAGATTCTTATCTCCAATTTTTTGAACAAAATAATGCGTTAAAGCGATAGCAGTGATAACAAAAACAGAGACAGGAAGTTGATATTTAACAAAATAAAGAGCTGCGTCTATATTTGCTGTTTTAGCAGCAAGAACTGAGTTTCCAGATGCAGGTCCTAAATCAAGGCAGGCAGTTGTTCCTATAACGGCTGTAGCTGAAAGTGGACTAGCACCAAGAGAAACTAGTATAGGATAAACAGTTACCATAAGTAAAACTCCAAGACCTGATGCACTAGGAATAAATATATTTAATATCTGTCCAAGAATATAAGTTAAAGCTAAAACAAGATATGGAGAGTTAAGTTTCTTCATAGGTTTTGTTGTAATTTTAACAAGAGCCTTACTAGCCCCGATATGATCCATATATTTAGCAAATCCACCAACAACCATAATAGTTAACCCTAAACCGGCTGTTGTTTTAGAGAAAGTATCTTTTAGATATTGGAATATGTCTAAAAAATTAGATCCTAGAGAAGCCTTTTCACTTAACATGGGTGTGTCGTTAAATAAAATTGCGGTACAAAGTAAAAGAAATCCTCCTACAAATAGGACCCCTTGAGGATAATATTTTTTAACTATAAAATATCCCACAAAAAAGATGATTAAAAGTGTGATGAAAAAAATCATTGAGTAGTTTCCTCCTTAAAATTTAATTAACATTCAAAAATAAAACTGTATAAAAATAGTGTTGATAAATTTATTTAAGAACATTTTTCACTAATTATACATAGTTTGTACACAACTGTCAACAAATGAAAAATATATTTTATTAATGGTAACGATTAACCGTTTATTAAGCGAGTTTTGGTTAAGTTTTCATAAAAAATGAAAAAATAAAAAAAAATAGTTGACGTGAATACTAGTGTAATACTATAATTTAAGTAAAAAGTGTTCTTTTAATGAAGTAATTCATTTGTTTTCAGAACAGTAATTTTTGAAAAAATACTTTTAAAATGGAGGAATGGAATGAAGTATAGTTACTATCCAGGTTGTACCTTAAAAACTAAAGCAAAAGATTTAGAGAATTATGCTTTAGATGCAGCTAAAAAGCTAGGAATATCAATGGAAGAGATTGAAAATTGGCAATGCTGTGGTGGGGTATATCCTCAGAGTGACGGAGAGGTAGCGCATAAACTTTCATCAGTTAGAAGCTTAATTTCAGCAAGAGATAAAGGAGAAAAACTTTTGACTCTTTGTTCAGCTTGTCACAATGTTATAAAAAGAGTTAATAACGATATGAGAACAAAACCAAATGTTAGAAAAAAAGCGAACTTATACTTAGAGGTTGAGAATGAGTATGTTGGTGAAACAGAGGTTGTGCATTATTTAGAGATGTTAAAGAATGATGTTACTTTTGAGAAATTAAAGGCAAAGGTTACTAATCCTTTAAAAGAAAGAAAAATCGGAGCTTATTATGGTTGTCTATTGTTGAGACCACAAAAAGAGATGACTTTTGATAATCCTGAAAATCCCAAAATAATGGAAGATTTTATAGAAGCTTTAGGTGCAAAGGCGATAAAATATCCTTATAGAACAGAGTGCTGTGGTGGATATTTATCTGTAAATAATAAAGAGCTAGCTGAAAATATGAGTGAAAAAATTCTAAAATCAGCAGAGTTAAATGGAATAGAGGAAATTATAACAGCTTGCCCTCTTTGTAAATATAACTTAGAGGAGAAAAATTCTAAGATAAAAGTTACATATTTTACTGAGTTATTAGCAGAAGCTTTAGAGATTAAAGCAGAGGAGGAGTAATGTTTAAAGGGAAAATAAATCCTAAAAGAAACTCAGAAGTAGAAAAAGTACTTGAGTTAAGCAAAGAAAAAATAGATGACTGCATGCAGTGTGGAAAATGTTCTGCAGGATGTCCAGCAAATGCAGGAATGGACGTTTTACCTCACCAAGTTATAAGATTTTTACAAATTGGAGATGTAGAAAAGTTAAGGGAATCTAAATCTATTTGGAACTGTGCAGCTTGTTTTACTTGTGAATCGAGATGTCCTAGAAATGTCAGTGTTTCAAAGTTAATGGAAGCAGTTAGACAAACAGTTGTTAGAAAGCAAGGAGAGGATAGATTAACTCCTGAGTTTGTAGCAAAAATAATGCAAGATAGAAAAATGCCACAACAAGCAGCAGTAAGTGGATTCCGTAAATATACTAAGTAATTTTTTTAATTAAGGGAGGAAAATCAGTGCGTAGAATAGGGGTGTTTGTTTGTTGGTGCGGAAGTAACATTGCTGGTACTGTAGATGTAGAAAAAGTAAGAGATGCAGTAAAAGATATGCCAGGAGTTGTACATTCAGTAGACTACCAATATATGTGCTCAGAGGTAGGGCAAAACTATTTAAAAGATGCAATAAAAGAGAAAAATTTAGATAGAATTGTTGTAGCGTCATGCTCACCTAGAATGCATGAGGCAACATTTAGAAAAGCAGCTGAAACAGCGGGATTAAATCCGTATTTAGTTGAAATAGCAAATATAAGAGAACATTGTTCTTGGGTTCATAAAGATAAAGAGGTTGGAACAGAAAAAGCGATATCTTTAACAAAAGCAGCAATAGCTAAAGCGACATTAAATGAAGAGTTAGTAGCTGGAACAACTGCAGTTGAAAAAAGAGCTTTGGTTGTTGGAGGTGGAATTGCAGGTATTCAAGCAGCTTTAGATATAGCTGATGCAGGATATTTAGTTGATATTGTTGAACAAACACCAAGTATTGGTGGAAAAATGGCTCAAATAGATAAAACATTCCCAACATTAGATTGTTCAGCTTGTATATTAACACCTAAAATGGTTGATGCAGCAGCTCATCCAAATATAACTTTGTATACTTATAGTGAGATAGAAAGTGTAAATGGGTTTGTTGGAAACTTTAATGTTGCAATTAAAAAGAAACCAAGATATGTAGATATGGATAAGTGTACAGGATGTGGAGTTTGTATAGAAAAATGTCCGTCGAAAAAAGGAAGAAGTGAATTTGAAGAGGGATTAGCAACAAGAACAGCAATATATACTCCCTTTGCTCAATCAGTTCCAAAGGTTCCGGTTATAGATAAAGAGCAATGCTTAAAGTTCAAAACAGGAAAGTGTGGAGTTTGTTCAATTGTATGTGGAACAAAAGCTGTGAAGTTTGATCAAGAGGAAGAGATTGTAAATCAAAAGTATGGAGCTATAGTTTTAGCAACAGGATTTGATCTTATAAAACTAGATAACTTTGGAGAGTATGCGTATGAGCATCCAGATGTAATAACAGGGTTAGAGTTTGAAAGATTGACGAATGCAGCAGGACCAACAAAAGGAAAGTTTGTAAAACCATCAAATGGAGAAAGACCTAAGAAAGTTGTTTTTGTACAATGTGTTGGATCAAGAGATACAAGTGAGAGAGGAAAATCTTACTGTTCAAAAATTTGTTGTATGTATACAGCAAAACATGCAATGCTGATAAAAGATAAATATCCAGACACAGAAGTTTATGTATTCTATATAGATGTTCGTACACCTGGAAAAAACTTTGATGAGTTCCATAGAAGAGCAGTAGAAGAATACGGGGTTCACTACATAAAAGGAATGGTTGGAAAGGTTATTCCAGAAGGAGAAAAACTTATGGTTCAAGCTGTTGATTCTCTTGCAGGTGTTCCATTAGAGATAGATGCGGATATGGTAGTTTTATCATCGGCAACAGTAGCTAAACCAGATGCAGTAGCATTGAAAAGAAAACTAAATATCAGTAGTGATTTAAATAACTTCTTTACAGAAGCTCATCCAAAATTAAAACCAGTTGAAACTGCTTCAGCAGGAATATATTTAGCAGGAGCTTGCCAAGGTCCAAAAGATATTCCTGAAACAGTAGCTCAAGCGAGTGCAGCAGCAGCAAAAACGATAATTCTTCTAAGTAAGAAAGAGTTAACTAACAACGCTTGTGTTTCAAGTGTAAATAAAAATATGTGTAGTGGGTGTAAAGCTTGTTCTAAGATGTGTCCATATGATGCTATAAAAATAAAAATGGTAGATGTGTATGATCATGGAAAAGTTATCAGAAAAGAGGTTGCTGAAGTAAATGAGGCACTTTGTCAAGGATGTGGAGGATGTACTGTTTCTTGCCGTCCGGGAGCTATAGATTTAAAAGGATTTACGAATAAACAGATAATGGCGGAGGTAGACGCAATATGTCTTTAGAAATAAATAAGAACGAAGAGTTCAAACCACTAATCGTTGCATTTTGTTGTAACTGGTGTAGTTATGCAGGAGCGGACTTAGCGGGAACAAGTAGATTAAATTACCCAGCAAATGTAAAGATAATTCGTGTTCCTTGCTCATGTAGAGTTAATCCTAACTTTGTACTTCGTGCATTCCAAAAAGGAGCTGATGGAGTTGTAATGGCAGGATGTCATCCAGGAGATTGTCACTACTCTACAGGAAACTATTATACAAGAAGACGTTTCTCAGTATTTACAAATCTTTTACAATTTATGGGAATAGAGAAAGAACGTTTTAAAGTTGATTGGATATCAGCAGCTGAAGCAAATAAGTTTTCTACAGTTATGAATGATATTTTAGAAAAAGTTCATACACTAGGACCTAATAGAAAGTTGAGGGATACGAGATGGGAAAGATAGAGATGATATTAAAAGCAAAAGAGGATTTTATATCAAAAAAAATTGATATGATAATTGGATGGAAAAAAGAGGATGATTCAATAGAGTCAATACCGGCATTTATAGATGAAGAGTCAGAACTAGATACACTGATTTTTGATGAATATTGTGTAAATAATTTAGCAAAATATTTAATAGAAGAGACTCATAACGGAAAAAAAGTAGGAGTTTTCTTAAAAAAATGTGATAGAAAAGGTTTTGATCAAATTATAATGGATAATAGATTATCAAAAGAAAACGTTGTAGTTTATGAAGTTGCCTGCGATGGAATGAAAGATTTTGTTACAGGAGAGGGATTTAAAAAGTGTGAAACTTGTTTAAATGAAAATTTAGATAAGTATGCTGAAGTAAAAGAGATTGAAAATATGAGTTATGATGAAAGATATGAGTACTGGATGGGAGAGTTATCAAAGTGTATTAGATGTAACGCTTGTAGAAATATCTGTCCTGCTTGTAACTGTGAAACTTGTGTTTTTGAAAATAAAGATGAGGATGTTTTAGGAAAAGCAAACAATGAAAGTGAAACAGGATTTTATCAGATTATAAGAGCTTATCACGTAGCTGGGCGTTGCTCGGATTGTGGAGAGTGTGAAAGAATTTGTCCTGTGGGAATTCCTTTAGGAAAAATAAATAGAAAGATTATAAAAGATTTAGAGGAGCTTTATGGAGCTGAAGAGGATAGTCTTTCAAACTTTGATATAGAGGATAAAGATAGTTTTTCAGATAAAAAAGGAGGGAAGTAATGAAAAAATTATTTAAAAATAATTTAGATAATCTTTGGAAAAAAATAGATGAAGAGTATAATCTATTCCTTCCTAAAATGGATAAAGGAACTTTAAAGTTTAAAAATTTTCATGAAGATGGAGAGGTAGATTTAAAAACTTTAAAAACAGCAGTTCCTTTAAAAAACTTTGTATTTCCTCAAAGTGAAACTTATTTAAAATTTAAAACAGAGAATAAAAAGATAAAATTCAGTGTTGAAAGTGTATCAGAGGATAGATATGTAATTTTTGGAGCAAGACCTTGTGATATAAAATCATTAGAAATTTTAGATAATATATTTTTAAGAGAACCAGTAGATACTTATTATAAGGCTCATAGAGATAGAGGTATTGTTATATCTTTAGCTTGTAACAACATCGAAAGTAGTTGTTTTTGCGAAGTTTTTGGAGTAGAGCCAGCAGGAGTTTTAAAATCTACAGATGTGGCCCTAGTTGATTGTGGGGATTTCTATTATTGGAATGAAGTTAGTGAAAATGGTAAGAGATTAACTGAGTTACTTAAAGATATTTTAGAAGATGTAAAATCAGAAGATGAAATTTTATATAATGAAGCAAAAGAGAGAATTACAAAAATGTCTGCAGAAAATACCTTAAATAATTTAGAAATTGATAAAATTGGAGATTTAAAAGAGGTATTTGAAAATGAAAAAGTTTGGAAAGATTTAGCAAGAAGATGTTTAGCTTGTGGGTCTTGTACTTATGTTTGTCCAACTTGTCACTGTTATGATGTAAAAGATTATGCTGGAAATAATGGTGGAGAGAGATTTAGATGTTGGGATTCGTGTATGTATTCAGATTTTACACTGATGGCTCATGGAAATCCTAGAACAACTCAGATGCAAAGAGTAAGACAAAGATTTATGCATAAGTTAGTTTATTATCCAGCTAATCATGATGGCGTATACTCATGTGTTGGATGTGGAAGATGTATAGAGAAATGTCCTGTGCATTTAGATATAGTAAAAGTAATAAAAAAATTGGTGGTGAATAAATAATGGCTTGTACATGTCATGAGAAGGACCCTTTGGTTCCACAGTTAGCAAAGTTAGAGTTTGTAAGAAGAGATACTCCAGATGTAACAACATTTAGAATAGTATCAAAGGATGGTAAAGCACCATTTGAATTTATGCCAGGACAATGTGCTATGATATCTGTTCCTCCATTGGGAGAAGCTATATTTTCAATAACTTCATCACCAACGGAAGAGGGATATATAGAGTGCAGTATAAAAAAATGTGGAGTAGTAACAGACTACTTACATACACTAGAAGCTGGAGATGAAATAGGAATAAGAGGACCTTATGGAAATAACTTCCCAGTAGAACTTTTAAAAGGAAAGGACCTTTTATTTATTGGTGGAGGAATCGGATTAGCTCCTTTAAGATCGGTTATAAACTATGTTATGGATAAAAGAGAGGAGTTTGGAAAAGTTGATATAGTTTACGGAGCAAGAACTCCAGAAGATTTAGTTCATCCAAAAGATATATTTGGAGTTTGGCCTAATTCAAAAGATACAGATGTACATTTGACAGTAGATAGAGAAGCTGAAAACTGGAATGGTCATGTTGGGTTTGTACCTAGTTATATAAAAGAATTAGGGTTTGATACAAACAAAGTTGCTTTAGTTTGTGGGCCACCAATTATGATTAAATATGTTCTTCAAGGGTTGGAAGAGATTGGCTTTAAAAAAGAGCAGGTTTATACAACTTTAGAATTAAAAATGAAGTGTGGTTTTGGAAAATGTGGTCGTTGTAATATCGGAGACAAATATGTTTGTAAAGATGGACCTGTATTCAGATGTGATGAGATAACAGAACTTCCAGATGAATATTAATACTTTGCTAGGAGGAATAAAAAAGTGACAGATAAAAAAATGGTAGATATATATATATTAGGTAAGAGATACTCTGTTCCTAATACATTAACAATAATGGAATCTATGGAGTATGCTGGATATCAACTTAAAAGAGGGTGTGGATGTAGATCAGGATTCTGTGGAGCATGTGCAACTGTTTATAGAGTAAAGGGAAACAAAGAGATGAAAGTTGTTTTAGCTTGCCAAAGTAAGGTTGAAGACGATATGTACTTAACTCAGATTCCATTTTTCCCAGGGGATAAGGGAAGTTATGATATAAATGAGTTAGATGCAACAGCAGATTCGATAGCTAAATACTATCCAGAGATATACAAGTGTATAGGATGTAACTCTTGTACAAAAGGATGCTCTCAAAGCTTAGAGGTAATGCAGTATATTGGATACGCTCAAAGAGGAGAGTTAGAGAAGTGTGCTCATGCATCATTTGACTGTGTATCTTGTGGAATTTGTGCAACAAGATGTCCAGCTGGGATAACTCACTATAATGTAGGACTACTAGCTCGTAGATTGACAGGTAAATATATTGCAGCTGAAACAACGCACTTAAATGATAGAGTGAAAGAGATTGAAGCTGGAGAGCATAATTTAGCTTTAGAAGAGTTAATGAAAAAGGATATATCAGAATTAAAAGATCTATATAATAATAGAGACATAACAAAATAGAGAGTTGGAGGAGTGGTTATGTATACACCAGAGATGAGGGAGCTAATAAAAAAAGTTGAAGCGACACGTGCTGAAAGAATAGCTCAAGGGGATTACCCAAGAATGACAGCGGATGAGAAAACAGAAGTTTTAAGAGAGAATCATCCGGATTATATAGAATCTGGATTTGTTCAAATAAAAGTAGGAAAAAATAAAGGAGAGAAAGTACCTAACGAGTTAGGAGCTTTACTTCATGGAAAAAGTAGATTAGAAAATATAGAGATAGATTTAAATAAAGTTGATTATGAAGCTGATGTTTTAATCATAGGAGGGGGAGGAGCTGGAGCCGCTGCTGCCTTAGAAGCTCACAAAGCTGGAGCAAAAGTAATAATCACAACAAAATTACGTTTTGGTGATGCTAATACTATGATGGCAGAGGGTGGAATTCAAGCAGCAGATAAACCTGATGATTCACCAGCAAAGCACTATTTAGATGTTATGGGTGGAGGTCACTATTCAAATGTTCCCGAGTTAGCAGCAGCTTTAGTAAAAGATGCTCCTTTAGCTATAAAATGGTTAGATGATTTAGGAGTTATGTTTGATAAAGAGATTGATGGAACTATGGTTACAACTCATGGTGGAGGAACATCAAGAAAAAGAATGCATGCGGCAGCAGATTATTCTGGAGCTGAAATAATGCGTGTTCTTAGAGATGAAGTTCAAAATAAAGAGATTGAAGTACTAGAATTCTCACCAGCAGTAGAACTAATTTTAGATACAGATGGAAAAGTTGCAGGAGCAGTTTTATACAATATAGAAACTGAAGAGTACCATGTAGCAAAAGCTAAAACAGTTATATTAGCAACAGGTGGAGCAGGAAGACTTCATTATCAAGGGTTCCCAACATCCAATCACTATGGAGCAACAGCTGATGGATTAGTTTTAGGATATAGAGCTGGAGCTAGATTAGCATTTGCTGATACAATTCAGTATCATCCAACAGGAGTTGCATTCCCAGCACAAATATTTGGAGCACTAGTAACAGAGAAAGTTCGTAGTTTAGGAGCTACACCTTTAAATATTGATGGAGAACAGTTTGTATATCACCTAGAAACAAGAGACGTTGAAGCATCAGCTATCATTAGAGAGTGTAACAAAGTTGGTAAAGGAATAGAAGCTCCAAATGGAGTGAAAGGTGTTTGGTTAGATACTCCACTGATAGAGATTTTAAATGGGCCTGGAACTATAGAGAAAAGAGTTCCTGCAATGATGAGAATGTATCAGAAGTTTGGAATTGATATGAGAAAAGAACCAATTTTAATCTATCCAACTTTACATTATCAAAATGGAGGGTTACTAATTAAAGAGGATGGATCAACAGAGATTGAAAATCTTTATGTAGCGGGAGAAGCAGCAGGAGGAATTCACGGTAGAAATAGACTTATGGGTAACTCACTTTTAGATATAATCGTATTTGGAAGAAGAGCTGGAGCATCTGCAGGAGAAGTTTCTAAGAGTATAGAATTAAAAGACTTAACATTAAGTCATGTAAATTCATACCATGAGATGTTGAAATCTGAAAATTTAGAAGAGGCTAAGGCATCACCGATGTTATTACCTCATTATACACATAGAGGGAAGTAGACATGGGAAAAGAATACGATGAAACCTTAAATAAGAGTTTGAGAATATCTGTTTCAGTTTTCTGGTGTGTTTTTTTACTAAAAGTTTTATTGAATGCAAATCCATTTTACGCTGCTATAGCAGCAGTATCTTGCTTGCAAGGAACTGTTAAAGATTCTGTAAAAGTAGGTATAGAAAGAGTAATTGGAACAATATTTGGAGGGCTAATGGGACTATTAGCCATCTATTTTATAACTACAGAAGCAAGTGATTTTAAAGGAAGCATTATTATGGCTCTTTCGATGGTTATAATCATATTTGGATGTACTTATGTATTAAAGAAACCATCGTCTAATACAATAGCTTGTATTGTTTTCTTAGGAATAGCAACAAATATGGAGGGGCGTGATCCTTACTTTTGGGCTGGAAAAAGAATTTTAACAACAATAGTTGGAGTTATAATAGCTTTAACTTGTAACTGGATATTAAATGGAGAGTACAAGTATTTAGAGAGATATAAAGATAGGTATAAAAAAAGTAGGATGTAAATCCTACTTTGAGTCTTCTTCAAATTTTGTGTAAACTCTAAAAATTAAGAGTAATATTTTATATTTT
>NZ_JRJZ01000088.1:0-461 GCF_000800875.1 Cetobacterium sp. ZWU0022 | reverse complement strand
GTTATTTTTTTTCCTGTATATTTTTTTTCAAGTCTTATATCTAAATCTGTATATGAATTAATTTCTTCTAGTGCAGGTTTTAAAATTTTCTTTTCAATATTATTTTGTGTATAATTTTTTCCATAAAGAATTTTCATTTCATCTATAGATATTGAAACTGTTCTCTTAAATGCTTCAGATTGTAACCTCATATAAAATAAAATTGAGTATTTACTTGATAAATATTTTATATTTTCAAGGTAATATTTACAAAAATTTCCCTGGTTTAAATCTCTTATAAAAGGTAAAAATTTAGGGTTATATTCTACTTCAACTGTCTTTTCTTTTTTATCAAATTCTAACACAGAAAATATACTATAACTTTTATATTTATCTTCATTTTCTTTTATTTCTATTGTTCTTTTTTGTAATTTTTTTATAGTTTCTTCGAATAAAGAATAACTTTTTCTCTCCATCCCTAT
>NZ_JRJZ01000040.1:0-1001 GCF_000800875.1 Cetobacterium sp. ZWU0022 | reverse complement strand
TTATTATATAGTTTTAAAAGAACATGAGGTTCAAAATGAAGCAGGTTTTTTTAGAGATATTTTTTTTGAATACTTAGATAATCCTAGATATATAAGAGAACAAATTTTATTTTCAGAAACTTTTGAAAAATTACAAATAGCTTTAAAAGAAAAAAAGAAAGTCAATATTAAATATAGCGGAAAAATTAGAACTATAAATCCATATTTTTTAAAAGTATCATCTGGAGAAGATAGAACTTATATTTTTTCTTATTGTGAAAAAAATCAGGATTATAGAAATTATAGAGTTGCTAATATTGAAAATATATCATTGTCAAAACATGATATTGAAGTTAAAGATTTAGAATATCTTAATAGTATTGATAAAAATTTTGATCCTTTTTTATCTTTTGGAAGGAATATAAAAATTAAAATAAATAAAGAAGGACAAAGTTTATTTGAAAAAGTTATTTTAAATAGACCAAAAGTATTAGAAAAAGATGGAGATATATGGTTTTTAGAGTGTACTAATAGGTTAGCAAAAATATATTTTCTACAATTTTTATCAAATGTAGAAATTCTAGAACCAATTGATTTAAGAGATTGGTTTAAAAAAGAATTAAAAAAATGTTTGAAAATTTATGAAAAATAAAAAAGATTAAATAGGGAGTTGCTTATGTTAAAAAATTTTTTTAGTATATTTAAAAAAAATAAAGAAAAACAATTTTCAGAGGAAATTAATAGTGAAATTAATATTGAAACACATGAATTTAAAGTAGTTGGAGCAAAAGATGATTTTGTGATAAGTTTTCATAATAATCAAATTGAATTTATAACAAAGAAAGGCGTAATTATAGGATTCAAAGATAAAAGCAAAAGTAATCAGATTTTTTACTATGAAAAAGAGGGGATTTAAATGCAGAGAATTCAAAATGTATTAGATAAGATAGAGCCTTTAAAGTTAGAATTAACTTTTGTAAAAGATGAATATAGAAAGACAAATAATTCTATTGATAAATTTT
>NZ_JRJZ01000113.1:0-608 GCF_000800875.1 Cetobacterium sp. ZWU0022 | reverse complement strand
AAAAAAATTAATTATATTTTTTATACTTACTTTTAAAACATTTGCATATATGCAAGTAGCACCTGTTATCTTTGATAAACGAATAGATAAAGAAGGAGCTACACAAGAATTTTATATTACTAATCCAACTGCTAAAGAAGTTGGATATAGGCTTTATAAGGAAAAAAGTGATAATGGACTAGATATGACACCATATATGGAATTTTACCCTAAAAGTTTAAAACTTAAACCAGGGCAAAGTGAAAAAGTTAGAGTTTATATAGAAGCACCAAAAGAAGCAAAACAAGGTGAATATACAGCAATAATGGGGATAAAAGAAATAAATATTCCAGGTATTGAAAAAAAGGGAAATGGAAGTGTAATTATTTATACAGATTTGAAGTTAGAACTTGCAGGATATGTAGGAGATTTAAAACCAAAACTTCAAATAGATGACTTAGAATTAAAAAATAATGAACTTAGTTTTAAAATCTCTAACATTGGAGAGATTAGAACAAAAGTAGAAGCCTACTTAGAAAGTGATAATTTGAAAGAAGCAAAATATCTTGATAGTTTTAGACTTTTAAAAGGTTATAAAAATACTTTTAATCAAAAATTAGATATAGATA